>CAZXVA010000156.1:0-1009 GCA_964644305.1 uncultured Oscillospiraceae bacterium | reverse complement strand
GTGGAATTGCTTTTCAGTTTCCTGCATAAGAAACCCTCCTTATGATTGTGTAGCGTAGTATTTTTCCATGTTTCCTGGTTTTTGGCAAGTTCTTTTCATTTTTTCATAAAAACCAGCTCGTCATAGCCAGTTTCGGCATCGGCCTCCACACCGTAGGCAATGCCTGGCAAAGTGCCGATAACCAGCTCGCAGGTGGTGTTCACCACCGTGCCCAGGCACAGGTGACCTCCCAGGGTAGTCAGGTCCTCCCTGGACAGGGCGATGTGCAGATGGCACCTCTCGGCACTGACGGTGCCATTGAGGCTGACAATCTCGCAGTGGTCCGGAATCTCCCGGATGGTCACCCCGCTGGCATCCCGGACCCGGGCCCGGCTGACGCAGCCCACAGCGGACAGCACCACCCCCGCCTGGATATTCTGATCCCGGCACAGCTCCCGGATAGACCCCAGAAGGTCCTCCCCCCGCCGCAGCCGCAGACAATGTACGGCCATTTCTCCCCGGCCGGTGATGATGATATGCTCCATGGCTTTTCCTCCTTTGGGCTTGCAGAGGGTCAGAAGAAGCTGACCTGGCTGGTATCAGGCAGGCTTCCGAAGGCCCCGGCATCCTTCAGCATCTGAATATGAGTCTTACTGACCTTGGGGCAGGCAGCGGCAAATTCCTCGATGGAGAGGAAATCCTTCCCCTCACGGCCATTCATGATATCCCAGGCGGCATTCTCGCCCAGGCCGGAAATGGCCACAAAAGGAGGCAAAAGCTTGCCATCCTTGATGAGGAACTTGGTAGCATGGCTTTCGTAGATATCAATGGGGGCAAACTGGAAGCCCCGCAGGTAAAATTCGTAGACGACCTCCAGGGTAGTCAGCAGGTCTTCGTCCTTGGCGGTAGCCTCCTCGTTGCTGTCGATGGCATCGATATTCTCAATGGCCTGCTCCATGCCCTGGCACATCCGCACGGCATCGAAGCCGCCCTTCTGACTCCGGCGGTAGAAATAGGCGGAGTAGAAGGC
>CAZXVA010000155.1:0-1028 GCA_964644305.1 uncultured Oscillospiraceae bacterium | reverse complement strand
ACTGGGTGACGGCCTCAAAATCGCCGCCCTGGCCTACGAAGACCATGCGAAAATCTTTCCCCGCTGCCTGGAGCCGGGCCAGGGCATCCAGAATGATCCGAAGACCCTTGTACCACATGATCCGGCCCACAAAAAGATATACAGGAACTCCGGCGGGAAGGTCGTATTCGCCCGTAACGGCGGCGATTTCCTCCTCACTGACCCGCATTCTTGGCAGATCCACGCCGTTGGGCATCACCACATACTCCCCGGTGTAGCCCAGGCTTCGCAGGTTCTCCCCGGCACCCCGGCTGACGGTCCATATCTCGTCACAGGCATTGATGTTTTCCAGCAGCACCTTCTTGCTGCCCTCCTGGAGGGCCCGGCTGCGCAGGACATTGGCAATGTCAATGTCAAATTTGGTGTGGTAGGTCAGCACCAGAGGGGCATCCACGATCTGCCGCAGTTGCCTGGCAAGAAGGGTGGAAACGATGGGGCAATGGCTGTGCAGCAGCGCCACGTTTTCCCCCTCCAGCCGGCTGGCAAGCTCCGGGGAGAAGGGGACCCCCGCCAGGTACCCGGTCTTCTCCCGCAGGTCGATGCTGGGATAGCGCAAAACGGGGTAGGGGAAGGGGCTGTCATCGGCCTGGGGATGCTGGGGTGTGATGACCATGGGGTCATAGCCGCCGTCGCCCACATGGGCAGCGTAATTCATGACCACATTGGCCACCCCGTCAATGAGAGGCGGGAAGGAATCGTTGAGAAGACATAGGGTTTTCTTGGTATTCATAAGGTATCCTCTGGGAGAAAATGTAAACTTTTTGTGTTTTTTGGAAATGCGTCTTGCATTTTGTTCCCTAAAAACATATCATAGGAACGCTGAGAAGTCAATTGACAGAGTTGGCGTGTTGTTTATGAAGTAAGAAATCCGGACGGTGGAAAAACCATCGGCCGGATTTTAGCTGTTTTCGCCTAAATCGGAGGAGATTGCCACGCCCTGAAAAAAGACCGAACAAAAAGCTTTCAAACCAGTTTAAATCCAAGTCTGC
>CAZXVA010000154.1:0-1031 GCA_964644305.1 uncultured Oscillospiraceae bacterium | reverse complement strand
GAGTACAAGTTCTCCATCCCGGTTGAATGCTATACCCACAACGGTGACAGTATGCCAACTGTGCGGAAGTATGTGCGCTGTGCAAGAAAGTATGCGCCCCTCGAAAAGCGTATTCCCACCGAATTAGCTGCACAGTTCGAAATCACTGTATATCGTGCTGGTGAAGAAGGCATTGACCGTGCCCAACGAGCCATTTCCTGGACAACAGATTTTGAAGTTGCAAAATGGTTCCACGACAGGGCGTTGGCCTATAGTCTTCCCAAGCGGCACTTGTACCAGGCAAAAATCAAGCCAGATAAGATCATTTGTTTTACAGATGATCGCAACGAAAAAGAAGTCATGCAGTACAACTGCGTGAAAGATATTTTTGAAGTTGACTATAACGGAACTCCCGTCTGAGTTATTCGTTTCCCTCCCTCGTATCTCCCGTCCCCGGTGGTACATTCGCAAATGTATCACCGGATGGCAGAGTGGTTTTTTCAAAAGCTGCTCTGCCGGTGAACGGCAGGATTGGAGCAAACGGTGTGCGGAAATGCTGCCGGTCACGCCGTGGAATTGCAAAGTGTGTACCACTTGCAAGCCACGGCTAAGGCTTCCGCAGAAGCCGCACACCCCCTCGGAGAGCGCAATGCGCTTTTGATGCGTAGTGTCAAAAGTGCTTTTGCGTTACTTTTGACAAAAGTAACAAAACCCGCCGCCGAGCGGCGAAAGGAATTTTGAAAATCAGGAGGTACCCACTATAAAACGAACACTCAGCGTTATGTCTGGTGACGGCGTGGTTGCTCACAACCGCCGCGCCTTTATCTCAAAAAATGTAGATCCCACACGCACCCATCTGAATATCGAATACACCTATACCCCCATTGAGCAGGCATATCATGATCTGTTCGATGAAGCCCTTGCAGAATACAACGCCAAGCAGAAACGCCAAGATCGCTGCATTGAAAACTATTACGAAAAAATCCGTACCGGCAAGCAGGAGAAAACCTTTTACGAAGTCATTTTCCAAGTCGGCAATATGACTGATATGG
>CAZXVA010000153.1:0-1046 GCA_964644305.1 uncultured Oscillospiraceae bacterium | reverse complement strand
GCACGGTTCTCACGGTATCTTCGAGGGCGGTTTTATAGATGAACACCACGAAGCCGACGTAGTGCAGCTCGCCGTCCATGCCGCCAAGGGCGGCGCGGTCTGCCTTTTGCACCGTTCTCGGCATTGCGCCAATCCCAATTAGAACACCCCGCGCCTTGCGGCGCGGATGACTCCATCAGTCGCCGCTGTGCGGCGACAGCTTCCTCTGAGAGGAAGCCTTTGGAGCGTGATTATTCGCTTGGTGTTCTGTTGGAGATTGGGGTTGATTTCAGCCGGGTGGTAAAGGCAGACCGCGCCTTGCGGCGCGGCGATCCCCTCAGTCAGCGGCGTTGCCGCTGACAGCTCCCCTTGGCACCCAAGGGGAGCCGTTTGCAAGGACGAAGTGCGCACTTCTGATGGGCAAAATGTGCATTTCAAGTCATTGACGCAGTAAAACAAGCACTTTCAGCTCAAAATCAGCCGTAGGGGCGGCAACCTGCCGCCCGTTTTGGCGCACTCAATTAAACACCCATTTTCAATTAGAACACCAAGAGAAACCCACACCTCCAAAGGCTTCCCCTTTGGGGAAGCTGTCAGCGGCAAAGCCGCTGACTGATGAGGCCGCGCCCCGGCGCGGTAGAGCTTTTACTCCGCACTTCGTCTATTTACGATTCACATTAGAACACCAAGAGAAAATCAACCTCCAAGGCTCCCCTTGGTACCCAAGGGAAGCCTTTGGTGCGTAATCATTCTCTTGGTGTTCTATTTTACACTGCATGTATTCACGGTTCACACCGGCGGGAGGCAGATTGCCTCCCCTACAAATAAACTTTGGATATAAGTTCTGTTTTACTGCGATTATACTCCGAAATGCGCACATTCCCCAATCAGAAGTACAGAATTCCGTCCGCATCTTGGCTCCCCTTGGGCATCAAGGGGAGCTGTCGCCGCTCTGCGGCGACTGAGGGGATCGCCCGCGCCGCCATTGGCGGCGCGGTTTGCCTTTTCTCCCCGCAAAAACGCGTCTTATTTGTTGAAAAATCTTGCATTTTGCCGTTGTGTATGTT
>CAZXVA010000152.1:0-1067 GCA_964644305.1 uncultured Oscillospiraceae bacterium | reverse complement strand
GAATCTAACGTATCCTACTACTTTCTGTGCCATTTACAGCACCTCTTTCTTATTAGTCTTTTATCAGCTCGACTTGGTCGAGCTCGAGATCCACCGGGGTCTCGCGGCCGAACATCGACACAACCACGCGCACGCGGTTTTTGTCCGGTTCAAGCTCGTCGACAATGCCGTTGAAGCCGGCAAGCGGCCCGTCATTGACCTTGACCTCGTCACCGAGGGCATAGCCGACAACGATTTCCTTGTGTTCGACGCCGAGGGCGTAGATCTCCTGCTCCGTCAGGGGGATGGCCTTGCCGTCCGAGCCGACGAAGCCCGTTGCACCGCGGACATTGTGGATAAGATGCCAGCTGTCGTCCGTGAGGATCATTTTCACGAGCACATAGCCCGGAAACACCTTGCGTTCGACCTGCTTCTCCTTGCCGTCGGTGATTTCGGTGACGGTTTCCAAGGGGATTTTGACCTCTCTTATCAAGTCTGTCATTTTGCGGTTTTCGGCGGCCTTCATCACGGCAGCCGCCACTGCGTTTTCATAACCGGAGTACGTGTGCACCACGTACCATTTCGCTTCTTCGGCCATGTCTTTAACCCGCCAGCATAAACAGTGCCCTGACGAGCATCTGCGCCAGCTCGTCAAAGCCCCAAATAACCACTGCGGAAGCCACCATCATCACGAGGGAAACGAGCGTGTTGTTCATAAGGGTTTTCGGCGTCGGCCAAATGACCTTTTTCAGCTCGCTTTTCATCTCGCGGAACCACTTGCCGATTCTCTTGAAGAAGCCGGGCTTGGTATCGTCCTTCTTGACGGCGGTGACAGGCTTTGCGGGAGCGGAGTTAGTCTTCTTTTCGTCAGCCATTTTCACGCATCCTTTCAGAATTACTTGGTTTCCACGTGCTTGGTGTGCTTTCTGCAGAAGGGGCAATACTTATTGCGCTCCAGACGGTCAGAAGTGTTTTTCTTGTTCTTGACCGTGTTGTAGTTTCTCTGCTTGCATTCGTCGCACCTGAGTGTGATCTTGATTCTTGCGTCAGCAGCCATATTTTCGGCACCTCCTATTTTATTTACTCGG
>CAZXVA010000151.1:0-1068 GCA_964644305.1 uncultured Oscillospiraceae bacterium | reverse complement strand
CTCTCTTTATATCCTCAAAGCTCATCGCTTCGGCGGTGGGCTTTTCTTTTATGTCCGTCTCTCCCTTTAACCACTCAACGGAAACATTATACTTGTCGGATATTTCGTATATATAGTTCTCATACGACTTTGAGCGACCTTTTGTCCAATCAGCTATTAGGTTTCCGCTTTTCAAGCCTATACTTTCCGCAAAATCTTTTTGCGCACCATGTCTAAAATCCCCGTTGTCTTTCCGAGGTATTAAACTAAGTATTCTTTCAAGAGTAATATCCATATCTGTCCTTATTATCGAATGTCTTTATTTCCCGCTGAAAACCTTTGCCATGAGAATAAGCGCGGGAATCTCAAATACAAGCTCCGCAATGCAGTATGAAACAGCGACGCATGGCCAAAATTGCAAATCGAATATAAGGGCAACCGCGCCGCCGACAACAAAAGTCAATGCTTCGGTTATCAGGTTATTCTGCCCTCCGTATATGCAATTCAAAACGCTGTGCAGAAGCAACCACCACATGCACATATACAGCGATATTTCAAAAGCTGTTGCGTAATAAATGGCCACGCCCAAAATGGCAACAGGCAAGCACACTTTATCCGTTATATTAAAAAGCCAACGCATAAACGCACCTCATCGCTTTATTTCCGAAATAATATTTTTTATCGAGTTTGGATTAGGTTCTGTTATAAAATAAAAAGCAGTTTTGCAATCGTCGATATATTTCCCTATTTCTGACGCAAACATCATCAAGTCTTTGTCGTTCGAGTAGTTGTTACTAACGTATTCGAGAAACGAATATGAACTAAAGCTGCCGGGGGCGTACTCCTCCGCAATGCACCTTACGTCATTGACGCCGTCCGTGTACCCGTTATCATACGGTACAGACTGTTGCGTCCGTGTATATACCGAAAAAACAAGAACGCACAGCGTCATGATAATCGTTCCGGAGGCAACCACATGCCCCATGGAATCAGCCGTATCTTTTTTCTTGAATATCAGCGCAAGAACGGCGTAATACAAAACCGCAAACACCGTGACAACTGTCAGCGACACCAGCAAAATGACAGCAA
>CAZXVA010000150.1:0-1096 GCA_964644305.1 uncultured Oscillospiraceae bacterium | reverse complement strand
TCCCCTACGGGCGGGGCGTCGTGGGCGCCGCCCCCTACGATATCGAACCGGCCACCGCGTAGGGGCGACCCTTGTGGTCGCCCTTCCCGAAGGGCGTTTCCGGAGAAGGCATGCCTCCACCCTACGTTGAGAAAATCCCTTGCTTTTCCCCCTGGAATACAGTATAATCACCCCGTAAAGAACAAAAACTACCTTTTGGAGGATAACCACTATGGAAATGGACAAGCCCATGGAAGAAATGGAAGAGGAAAGCAGCATCCTGACCCTCACCGACGAGAACGGCCAGGACGTGGACTTTGAATATCTGGACTGCCTGGAGTATCAGGGCACCGAATACCTGGTGCTGATGCCCGCCGACCAGCCGGAGACCGAGATCGTCATTTTGCAGGTGGAGCCTGTGGACGAGGAGAACGAAAACTACCTGGCCGTTGAGGATGAGACCATCCTGGACGCCGTCTACGGCCTGTTCAAGGAGAAGTACAAGGACATCCTGACCTTCGAGGACTAAGCACAAGTCAAAACGATTTCTGTCATTGCGAGGAGGCCCCTGGCCGACGTGGCAATCTCCTCTTCCGGAGAAGAGATTGCACCGCCGGTCTGCCTTCTCGCAATGCTGTTTTGGGAGGAAAAACCCATGAATGAACAATTTTTGCGCACCGCCATGCTTCTTGGCGAAGAGGCCATCGAAAAGCTGCAAGCCTCCCGGGTTGCGGTTTTCGGCCTGGGTGGCGTGGGAGGCTACGTGGTGGAGGCCCTGGCCCGCTCCGGAATCGGCGCACTGGAGCTGGTGGATAACGACACCGTCAGCCGCTCCAACCTGAACCGGCAGCTTCTGGCGACCCATAAAACCCTGGGTCTTCCCAAAACCGAGGCCGCCCGGCTCCGGGTGGCGGAGATTAGCCCCGAATGCGCCGTCACCCTGCGGCAGACCTTCTACACCCCGGAGACCGCGGCAGAATTTGACTTTACCCAGTACGACTATATCGTCGATGCCATCGACACCGTCACCGGCAAGCTCCAGCTGGTGCAGCAGGCGGCCCAGGCGGGCACACCCATCATCTCCTGCATGGGCACCGGCAACAAGCTGGACCCCACC
>CAZXVA010000149.1:0-1113 GCA_964644305.1 uncultured Oscillospiraceae bacterium | reverse complement strand
TTTTCCGGTATTGGTGCTATAATGAGGGGAAATTCAAGACGATCGGTCTATGGAGGTTTGTATGAATATTATCATTGCCGGTGATGGGAAGGTTGGCTCCACCCTGACCCGGATGCTCTCTGCTGAGGGCCATGATGTGACCCTCATTGACTCCAACGCCCGGGTGCTGGATGCCAGCCTGGAGCGGTTTGATGTGATGGCCGTCCATGGAAACTGCGCCTCTATGAGCGTGCTGGAGCAGGCGGGAATCTTGGAGGCGGACCTGCTCATCGCCGTGACCAATTCCGATGAAGTGAACCTGCTGTGCTGCACCACCGCCTACACCATGAACCAGAAGCTTCACACCATTGCCCGGATCCGTAACCCCGAATATATGGAGCAGATTTACAAAATGCGGGATGTGTTCGGCCTGTCCATGGTCATTAACCCGGAGCACCAGGCGGCCGTGGAAATCGAGCGTCTGCTGAAATACCCCGGCTTTCTCCGGCGGGACAGCTTCGCCAAGGGCCGGACGGAGATCGTGGAGCTGCGGATCCGCCCGGACAGCAAGCTGTGCAACGTTTCCCTCAACGATTTGCCCAACGTGGTCAAGTGTAAGGTGCTGGTCTGCGCCGTGCTGCGGGATGGCCGGGCCCTGGTCTCCAATTCCGGCTCCTTTACCCTGCGGGAGGGGGACCGCATTTTCGTGACAGCACCGACGAAAAACCTGACCACCCTGCTGAAAAACCTGGGAATCCTGACCCGCCGGGTCCACAATGTGATGATCTGCGGCGGTGGACGGATCAGTTACTACCTGGCCTCCATGCTGGAAAAAAGCGGAATCTCCGTCCGGCTCATTGAGCAGGATCTGGGCCGCTGCCAGGAGCTGGCGGCATTGCTTTCCGGGTCCGAGATCATCCACGGCGACGGCACGGACCAGAGCCTGCTGGAAAGCGAGGGCCTGACCCAGACCGATGCCCTGGTGAGCCTGACGGGACTGGACGAGCTGAACATGATCATCTCCCTCTATGCCCAGAGCCGGGGGGTGGGCCAGGTTATCACCAAGCTCAGCCGGATTGAAAACCGGACCATGATCGATGCTTTGTCCCTGGGCAGTGTGGTCTGTCCCAAGGA
>CAZXVA010000148.1:0-1118 GCA_964644305.1 uncultured Oscillospiraceae bacterium | reverse complement strand
ATATCGCCGCCGCCGTCGGCCTTAAAAACACCACCACCGGCGACACTCTTTGTGATGACAAAAACCAAATCATCCTTGAATCCATGGAATTCCCCGAACCCGTCATCCGCGTGGCCATTGAGCCGAAGACGAAGGCGGGTCAGGAGAAGATGGCCATCGCCCTGCAAAAGCTGGCTGAGGAAGACCCCACCTTCAAAACCTATACGGATGAAGAGACGGGTCAAACCATCATCGCCGGTATGGGCGAGCTCCATCTGGAAATAATAGTGGATAGACTTCTCCGCGAGTTCAAGGTCGAGGCCAACGTGGGCAAGCCGCAGGTTTCTTATAAAGAAACCATCACCAAGTCCGCAACGGTCGACACCCGATACGTCCGCCAGACCGGCGGCAAGGGTCAGTTCGCTCATGTCAAGCTCATGCTTGAGCCGAATGAATCCGGCAAGGGCTATGAGTTTGTCAACAAGGTCACGGGCGGCGCGATCCCCAAGGAGTATATCCCCTGCGTCGACCAGGGCATCCAGGGCGCAATGCTCTCCGGTGTCCTCGCCGGCTACCAGACCGTGGATATCAAGGCGACGCTTCTCGACGGTTCGTTCCACGAGGTCGACTCCAGCGAGATGGCGTTCAAGATATGCGGCAGCATGGCCTTCAAGGAGGCCGCCGCAAAAGCAGGTCCGACGCTGCTTGAACCCATAATGAAGGTGGTCATCACCGCGCCCGATGAATACATGGGCGACGTTATGGGCGATGTCAACGCCCGCCGCGGCCAAATCGTCGGTTCCGACATCAGGAACGGCGCTGCCGTCATCGAAAGCAATGTTCCGCTGTCCACCATGTTCGGTTACGCGACCGACCTGCGCAGCAAGACCCAGGGCAGAGCCACCTATTCCATGGAGCCCAGCCACTTCGTCGAGCTGCCCAAAAATCTGCAGGAAGCCCTTGTCAATAAAAACAACGGCTTTGGAAAATCTAATTTCTAATTTGTTAAACTTATTTTAGGAGGATTATTCTAATGGCAAAACAGATGTTCAACAGATCTAAGCCCCATGTCAACATCGGCACCATCGGCCATATCGACCACGGCAAGACCACCCTCACCGCTGCCATCACCAAGTTCC
>CAZXVA010000147.1:0-1119 GCA_964644305.1 uncultured Oscillospiraceae bacterium | reverse complement strand
CCTGGGCTGCGCCGGCAAGGCCTGATTTCCCCCAAAGCCAACAGCCTCCCGATTCCGGGAGGCTGTTTTTCATGGCCACGCAAGGAACGGTGCAGCCCCAAAGCCTTCCCTTCTGGGGAAGGTCAGCGTGTCGAAAAACCACGTCATTGCGAGCCAGTCCTCAGACTGGCGTGGGACCGAAGGGAATGCCTGTGGTGCAATCCCCTAAAGCTTCAAACATTTCATTGCAAAACTATGCTGTTTTCCCCTATATTGGGAGGAGATTGCCACGTCGCTTCGCTCCTCGCAATGACATGCGTTGTTGGGGCAGCCTGGGGACGGCATGTGTCCTGTACTGCTCACGCCAGATTTTGTATCATTTGCAGCAGGCGTTGGCGTTCCTGGGGGTTGTTTTTGGGGAGGGACAGGTAGAGAATTTCGTCATTGGGGAACAAAATGCGATACCGCTCGAAGGCGGCCTGTAGAATGTCGTTGATTTCCTCAGGATTTGCAAGGCGGATGCGCTGGCACAGTTCGTCAAGATTCATATACTCACCTTCATTTATAGTATGTTCTATTAGTTTATAAGATTAAATATTAGAAGTCAAGAAGAAATCATACCTTTGGGTATAATTGCCCTGGGTGATTACATGAAACCATTGAAGCAAGCCATCAGCATTACCATCGACAGCGACCTGCTGGAGAAGCTGCGCTATGAGGCGGAGCGGGATGACCGGTCCCTCTCTCAGTACATCAATCTGGTGCTGCGCCGCCACATCAACAGCCTGGAGCAGGGCTCCAGGGATGCCCGGGGCCTGGATGAGCCCTGAAAACTGCCGCCTGACCGGCTTTCCCCCGGGTAAGGCGGCAATTTTACTATAAAAAACTTTTCGAAGGCCATGAATTTTTTACAAAAAAATTGTTGAAAAACAGGCCCCGATGCTGTATAACTAGGTATGTGATTTTTTGACCGGCCGGGGATGCCCTGGGCGGGGAAATGAGGTAATGATTATGGAAAGAAAAGTCGGTACCATATCCAGAGGCATTCGCTGCCCCATCATCCGTGAGGGAGACGATCTGGCAAAAATCGTGGTGGACAGCGTGCTGGAGGCCGCCGGGAGCGAGGGCTATTCCCTGCGC
>CAZXVA010000146.1:0-1144 GCA_964644305.1 uncultured Oscillospiraceae bacterium | reverse complement strand
TTTATAATTAGCCTCCGCTAATTGCTCGGTTATCATACACTAACTCCTGCCATTTGTCAACCCCCTTTTGGAAAATATTTGCATTCTTTTTTGAAAAGCATGACGGGCACATGAAAAGGACGTGCCCCGTTTGTCGAAGGCACGTCCAAAAACGCTTATTTTTTCCGGAACACCAGCAGCTTGCTGCCAAAATAGTTGAGAATCACCACAAGAACACTGGTCAGCAGCTTCCAAAGGTTCCCGTTTCCCTGGAGCAGATCCACCGCCAGGAAAATGATGGCGGTTTCCGCCAGGCCGGAGCCGATACGGCAGCCCACGAATTTCGCAAGCTCCGGTCCCACCACCTTCCAGGACCAGTCGTGGCTCTTGAACACGAAGGGCTTGTTGGTCAGGAAGGCAAAGGCCACAGCTGCCACCCAGGCCACCATATTGCTGACCGTGGCGGAAAGCTCCGCCAGATTATAGACCGGAATGTACACCAGATAGTTGACCACCGTAGTCAGCACGCCGAAGACCAGATAAGGGATGGCATCGCTGTACTTTTCCCACAGGGTGCGAATCATTGTCTTAAGCTTTTCCATAATCAGAATCCCAGGTCCTCCCCTACCAGAATAAACTTGATCCGTCCCGCCGGGCGGCAGTGGCGGGTGATGAGGATCTGGTTGCAGATGCAGCCCTCGCTCTTGCAGTCGGCGCAGACGCCGGTGACCTCGCAGGGTGTCTGGGCGGGAAAACGCTGCTTGTTCATGGGGGCAGCCACGGTCCGGGCCCGGGTGATGGCATCCTCCAATGTTGCGGTAACCTTGTTCATGCCCACAATGACCAGCACGGAGTCCGGGCCATAGACGATGCCCCCCAGCCGGTTGCCGTTGCCGTCCACATTCACCATCTGGCCGTCCAGGCTCAGGGCGTTGGCCCCGGTGATGAATACATCCGCCAGCAGACTCTGCTTCATAAGCTTGGTCTGCTCCTCCGGTGTGGCGGCATTGTCCCGGTCATAGGGCCGGTAGTCCCCGGAGCGCACCGCGTCCATCAGGCCGATTTCCCTGGCGGTGACGCTGCCGCCCCAGCCGATGGTGGCACCCTTGGGGATCAGCTCCAGGGCCTTTTTTAAAGCCTCCTGCCTGCCTGCGCAGTAATAGGC
>CAZXVA010000145.1:0-1152 GCA_964644305.1 uncultured Oscillospiraceae bacterium | reverse complement strand
GCACTATCAGCGCCACTGCACCCAGGTACATCAGCACCGCGACCCACCACTGGAGGTTACCGGTGATGCAGTTGCGAACGGTGGAGATGATGCTCGTGGGGAAGCGGGAGATGATGGATGCAAAGAGTATCATGGAGATGCCGTTGCCGATGCCGTGCTCGGTGATCTGCTCGCCAAGCCACATGATCAGTGCGGAGCCGGAGGTGAAGGTCAGGATGATGACGATCGCCGCCCAGACGCTGCCCTGAGCCTCGGCGTTGAGGATGCCGTTGTTCTTGATGAGCATGAAGTACGCAAAGCCCTGAAGAAGGCCGATCGCCACGGTGGAGTAGCGGGTGATGGCGGCAATCTTCTTCTTGCCCTCTTCGCCGCCTTCCTTGCTCAGGCGCTCCAGTGCGGGGATTGCGATGCAGAGGAGCTGGATGATGATGGAGGCGTTGATGTAGGGCTGGATGGACAGTGCGAATATCGTCGCGCTGGAGAACGCGCCGCCGGACATGACGTCCAGCAGACCCATAACGGTGTTCTGCATGTAGGTGAAGTACTGCTGCAGAGCAGTGACGTTGACGTAGGGAACAGGGATGGAGTTGCCGAGACGATAAAGCAGGATTATAAGCAGAGTGAAGAGGATTTTCTTGCGAAGCTCTTCAATCTTCCATGCATTACGCAGTGTCTGAAGCACTTATACCACCTCTGCCTTTCCGCCGGCCGCCTCGATTTTCTCTTTTGCGGTTTCGGAGAAAGCAGCAGCCTTTACAGTCAGCTTCTTGGTGATCTCACCGTTGCCGAGTATTTTGACGCCGTACTTGCACTTGGAGAGGAGACCGGCATCCAGCATTGCCTGCGCGTCGACGACGGCGCCGTCTTCAAACTTGTTGAGCACGGACACGTTGACGCTCTCAAGGGGCTTTGCGAAGATGTTGTTGAAGCCTCTCTTGGGGATGCGGCGCGCCAGAGGCATCTGGCCGCCTTCAAATCCGATGCGGACACCGCCGCCGGAGCGGGCCTTCTGACCCTTGTGGCCGCGGCCGGCGGTCTTGCCGTTGCCGGTGGCGTGGCCTCTGCCCTTGCGCTTGTCGACATGGGTGGAGCCTGCGACGGGAGACAGTTCATGAATATACATTTAACTTGCCCTCCTTATTCTTCTGTTAC
>CAZXVA010000144.1:0-1181 GCA_964644305.1 uncultured Oscillospiraceae bacterium | reverse complement strand
GACACATCACAAATTATCCGTTTGGAGGACAATGCTGTGAACAAACGAAAGAAAATTGGGCTGCTTCTGGCCCTGGTCTTGGGCCTGGGGCTGCTGACCCTGCTGGCCGTCAGCTTTCTGGGAAAAATTGCCGACAATGTGACCATTGGCGGCCTGGATATCGGCGGCATGAACCGCTGGCAGGCCTCCCGGGCCCTGAAGGAGGCGGCTGGGGAGACGGTGCTCAGCCAGAATCTCACTCTGGTGCTGCCCCGGGAGACCCTTTCCCTGACTCCCGAAGAAATGGGCCTGACCCTTCGCAGCCGGGAGGCCATCCGGGATGCCTACCGGGTGGGAAGGAAAGCGGATGCCACTCAGCTCCATCTGGCTCTGACCGCCTATCTGGAGGTCAATGAAGAGGCCATCCGCGCCAAACTTTCCCGGTACGCCCAGGCCCATGACACCACCCTTACTCAGCCGACCTATGCTCTGACCGGTTCGGAGCCGGACCTGTCTACGGGGAATGCCATAGAAGCTGTCTCCTGCCAGAGTCTGGAGTTGACGGTGGGCCTGCCCACGGCCCGGCTGGATGTGGATACCGCCCTGGCTGCCGCCCTGGAGACTCTGGATCGGGGAATTTCCGCCTGCCGGGAAGGGGCCTACACCCTGACCCTGGAGGTACCGGAAAGCGAGGTGCCCGATGCGCTGGATCTGGCGGTCATTGCCGAAGCCATATGCCGGGAGCCGGTAAACGACAGCCTGGACATGGAACGCTATGACTTCGTCCACGGAAGCTACGGCTACAGCTTTGATATGGCCCAGGCGAAGACCCTTCTCTCCCAGGCGGGCTACGGCCAGACCCTGTCCCTGCCCATGACCCTGACCGCCCCGGAAATTCAGGGGGATGGGGTCTATTTTCGGGATGTGCTGGGCTTCTGCGACACCAAGCACAACACCAACGAAAACCGTAACAACAATCTGCGGCTGCTGTGCCAGGCTCTGGATGGATTCGTCCTCCAGCCCGGGGAGGAATTCTCCTACAACGCCGTGGTGGGCGAGCGAACCAAGGAGCGGGGATATCTGCCCGCCCCGGCCTATTCCGGCAACCGGCTGACGGACTCCGTGGGCGGCGGCGTATGCCAGGGCTCCTCAACACTATATAACTGCGTGCTGCTGGCGGATCTGGAGGTGACAAGCCGGGC
>CAZXVA010000143.1:0-1192 GCA_964644305.1 uncultured Oscillospiraceae bacterium | reverse complement strand
TTCCTTTCGCCAAAGAAACCATATTGGCAGATTCTTTAATTCTTGCATTTATTCGCCTCCCTATATTTGAAAATGGGCATAAAAAATCCACCGCGTACAAAACATTGCACGTTAGGTGGTTACTTCAATCGTATTTCTGTTTTTCCGTTGGTACGCATCTGTAGAATTGCATTATATGGGGTCAAATCCTTATTGCCACACATATTCCGCATCTCCAGCATTGCTTCTCGTTCATGTTTCTTTCGCCGGTTGGCACGTCGGCGTTCCTTGCTCGTCATACATATCCTCCTTGTGTTCCCTGAAAAGGGCAGACTTCCCCTATCATTTTGTTGTCCCCGCCTCATTCGGGGTAAGACCAGATCCAGTATTCTGGCGTGTGGCCGGGCAATGCCCATGTCAGGTATTCTGTTTGTGCTGTTGTGCGACTTTGGAGATGCCCTCACGAATCAGCACCTTCTTACTGTCATCCAGCTCCCTGCGGAGCCATTTGACCATGGTCATCTCGGAGATCCCGATGGCCTCTGCGACTTCCCACTGCCGAACATTTGCGATTCGCATCTCATCTCTCAAATCTTTGTTGCACATTTTCTTCACCTCCATCTTGACATCTCTGCGAGCGATGTTGTATAATGATTACGATATCATTATAATCTATAACGCATATGGTGTCAAGGCCCAGGAAGGGTGTGGCGTTATGAAGAAAAAGCCAATAGCAATCCATAACGCAGGAGGAAAAGCCTATGTTCACAATCGCATTCCGCAATGGACAAGTACCGGAAGGTGCAACCGCATATAACGAAGAGCACCTGCAGGATTCATATAAAAATATGCATTTGGAGGCGAAGGTCGGTGAGACTTTTATGGACTTCATTTCTCTTACCGGGAATATCGCTGACAGCGGCCATCCTTATATCGCCCTTGCTGATGATACTGACAGCATATCCGAGAATCCATGGTTCTTTCAGCAACTTCGCCAGTTTCTGGATCTGGGCATTAACAATGAAGCTTTTTTCTCCATGCCCTGTTTGATGTATTTTCTGGAACTGACAGGTTTGCAGATCCCGCCAATCCGCCATGAACTGGTACGGAAGCAAGGACATGAGGATGATTGCCTGGAGGATTATATCGAGGTGCAAGAGAATATAGATCATTTTGAACACAGTATGCGGGCCTACCTTGCCGCCGGTACAGA
>CAZXVA010000142.1:0-1246 GCA_964644305.1 uncultured Oscillospiraceae bacterium | reverse complement strand
CGCGCCCGGCACCGCGCGACACTAGCCCCGAGGGAGCTGCGGGCACTGGCCAGCGGAAACAGCTGGGTCTGGGGAGTGGGGCCGATAGTGGTGCCGCTCCCCCTGGTGTCCTTCTGCGGCAATTTCCTGGTCCGCCGGAAACTCCAGGCAGGCCTCTCCCTGCCCACCACCTCCCCCAAAAGCAGCGCCTGCATGGCGACATTGACCCTGACCAGCAAAAGCTGGCTGCCTGCACCAAAGGTGCTGTGCCAAATCCGGATCATCAACGACCTGACGGGGGAGGAGCAATTTCTTTGGATGGAGGCCTCCCTGCCGCCTAAGGGCCGGTTCCGCCGGGATTTCCTGCTGGAAAGTGCACACTCCGGATTTATGTGGAGCTGAAAAAGGCCAGGCTTCTGGACTGCTTTGGCCTTTTATCCCTGCCCCTTTCCCTGAAGGCCGGGGCCAGGCTGACGGTGCTGCCGGAGCTCTTCTCCTGCCAGGTCTCTCTTTCACCCACCCCCGCCCTGGCGGAGGACAGCAGCCTGTCCCGCCGGGGAGATGACCCCTCGGAGGTCTTCCAGCTGCGGGAATACCAGCAGGGGGACGATGTGCGACGGATTCACTGGAAGCTTTCCTCCAAGCTGGATAAATTGATCCTCCGAGAATCCAGCCAGACGGTGGACCGGTCCCTGCTGGTCTACTGGGATAAGCGATTTCCCTGCACCCCGGCCCAGATGGATGCCATGGCGGAAATCACCGCCTCCGTCTGCCAGGGGCTGTGTGACGGCGGCTTTTCCTTCGACCTGGGCTGGACCGAGGCGGAGGAGCAGGAAATACGTTCTATCGCGGGAGAAGATCAGCTGCTGCAAACCATTCCCGCCCTGGTGACCCAGGCAGGTAAGGAAGGCTGCCCCGAGCTGGAGACTGCGCCTTACGGCCAGGTGCTCTACATCACCTCCCAGTCGCCTCAGGCGGATATGGGGGGCGCTGTCCACGTTCTGCTTTGTACCGAACAGCCGGGAACCGGCGATTCTGTCTGTACCCCGGAAAACTATCAGGAAACCCTGGAAAGGTTGGCGATTTAGCCTATGAGAAGCGTTCATAACGGACTGCGGCTGGCTCTGCGCCCGCCCCGCCAGGTGCCGGAGGGGGAGCGGGTTCTTTCCGCCTTGCCGGCGGGGCTTCTGGTGCTGCTGGGCCTGTGCCTGACGGCATGCCATTGGTTTCCCTCGGTGAACCTTCCCTGGTGGCAGCTGTTTTTGGT
>CAZXVA010000141.1:0-1254 GCA_964644305.1 uncultured Oscillospiraceae bacterium | reverse complement strand
CGTTGCCGCCGCCGGTAAAGCCGCCCATACACATAAAGAACACAAAAGAAACCTGTGTCGCCAGGGATGCCGCCGACAGGCTGGACTGCTCCACCATGCCCAGCATCAGCGTATCTGATGTGCTGACAAGAGAATACATCAGCTGCTCCAGGGCCATGGGAAAAGCCAGGGGCAGCAGCCTTCTCCAGAATTGCTTGTTATCCATTTTTCCATTCCTCCCATTTTCTGCGTTCATTCTAGCGGAAAACACCGGGGAATGCAATACCTGATTCCGCAATCCACGCCAAAACAATTGGCGTTACAATATTTTCCACAGGAGGCAGCACAAGATGAAACATCTGACTCTTCTGAACCCAAAGGGAGATTTCCAGCTCCGGGAGGCTCAGCTGTACCAGGAGGTTTACTTTCCCCTGGTCAACGCCGGGGGCATGATCTCCAGCGTCACCCCCCTGCTGGCCGGTGACGCGAAAACCAGCCAGAATACCTACCTGCTGGCCCCCGCCAGCAGCGAGACCCTCCACGAAAGCCGGGCCGCCCGGAATTTCTGGGTGCGGATAGAGGGCTGCGCCCCCTGGTCCGTCACTGGGCAGAGCGCGCCGCAAATGACACGCCGCTTCGGCGAAGACCGGGAGGAGGCCGTCCTCACCGGGGGGCTTCTGTGGCAGCAGGTCGCGAGAACCCACAAGGAAACGGGTCTGCTGGCCCAGGTCCTCAGCTTCGTTCCCGCCACCCGGGAGAAAATCGAGGTCATGCAGGTCTCCCTGACCAACAATGGCCGCTCTCCCCTGCACCTGACCCCCATTGCCGCAATCCCCATGTATGGCCGCAGTGCCGACAACATCCGGGATCACCGCCACGTGACCAGCCTGCTGCACCGGGTGACCATCCGGGAGCAGGGAATCGATCTTCACCCCACCCTGACCTTCGATGAGCGGGGCCACCAGAAGGGCACCGTCACCTACCGGGTTTGGGGCGGCGATGACCGGGGCGGGGCACCCACAGGCTTCCTCCCCCTGGTGCGGGACTTTGCGGGCAGCGGGAGCTACGACTGGCCCCAGGCTGTGGTCTGCCCCGAAAGCGCAAATCTTCTTCACGCCGGAGACACCGCTCAGGGCAGCGAGGTGGTAGCATCCCTCTGGTTCGCCCCGGTCACACTGGCCCCGGGGGAAACCCTCCGCTATCAGATCGTCCTTTCCATAGACGATGACCCCACCCCCTACCTGACTCCCGCCGGAGTGGACCAGGCATTGGAAG
>CAZXVA010000140.1:0-1303 GCA_964644305.1 uncultured Oscillospiraceae bacterium | reverse complement strand
CTTTTCGTTGCGGACGATGATGTCCGGCGCGTTGAGCTGCTGGAGGCGCTTGAGACGGTTGTTGCGGTTGATGACGCGGCGGTAAAGGTCGTTGAGGTCACTGGTGGCGAAGCGGCCGCCGTCGAGCTGAACCATGGGGCGAATCTCCGGCGGGATGACCGGGAGAATGTCGATGACCATCCACTCGGGGCGGTTGCAGCTCTGGCGGAAGGCCTCGACGACCTCGAGACGCTTGACGAGCTTGGCCTTTTTCTGACCGGAGGCGTTTTTCAGCTCTTCGCGGAGCTGGGCGGCAAGCTCGGTGCAATCAATCTGCTGCAAAAGCTCTTTGATGGCCTCGGCGCCGATGCCGGCCTTGAAATCGTCCTCATACTTTTCGCGCATGTCGCGGTACTCACGCTCGGTGAGTATCTGGCAGCGCTCAAGCGGGGTGAAGCCGGGGTCGATGACGATATAATTGGCAAAGTACAAAACCTTTTCCAGCATGCGCGGGGTAAGGTCGAGCATGAGACCCATGCGGCTGGGTATGCCCTTGAAGTACCATATATGGCTGACGGGCGCGGCGAGCTCAATGTGACCCATGCGCTCGCGGCGAACCTTGCTCTTGGTGACCTCAACGCCGCAGCGGTCACAGATTTTGCCCTTGTAGCGAATCTTTTTATACTTGCCGCAGTGGCATTCCCAGTCCTTCGTCGGTCCGAAAATGCGCTCGCAGAACAAGCCGTCGCGTTCGGGCTTGAGGGTGCGGTAGTTGATGGTTTCCGGCTTTTTGACCTCGCCGTAAGACCATTCGAGAATCTTTTCGGGGGAAGCAATGCCTATCTGTATTGCGTCAAACGGTGTATAGCTCATCACATATCCTCCTCGCCGTCAAAATCGCTGTCCGTGTCAAAGCCGAGATCCGCGCCGAGCTCGTCCTCCGGGACGTCCTCAATCGTGAAGCCCTCGGCCTCTATTTCACTGTCCTCGGACGAATAAATCTCGTCCTTCATATCGGGGATAAAATCGTCTTCATCATCGTCGCGAAGCTCGATGTCGTTGCCGTCCTTGTCGAGAACGCGCACATCGAGGCAGAGTGCCTGAAGCTCTTTGATGAGAACCTTGAACGACTCCGGCACACCCGGCTGCGGGACGTTGTTGCCCTTGACAATCGCCTCGTAGGTCTTGACACGACCCGTCACGTCGTCGGACTTGACGGTGAGTATCTCTTGAAGCGTATATGCCGCGCCGTAGGCCTCCAGCGCCCAAACTTCCATTTCGCCGAAGCGCTGGCCGCCGAACTGCGCCTTGCCGCCGAGCGGCT
>CAZXVA010000139.1:0-1310 GCA_964644305.1 uncultured Oscillospiraceae bacterium | reverse complement strand
GGAAGGCGTAGTAGATATTCCGGCCACAGCCGTAGAGGGTCTCACAGTTGCCCATGCCCTTGGCAAGGATCAGGTCGGCCTGCTCCAGGGCCCGGCGGCTTTCCGGGCTCATAAGCTCCGGCACCGTGCCGGCTACATCGTTACCGTTGTCAATGACAGGGAAGGGGATTCCCATAGCCTCGGCATCGGCCCGGGTGGCATCGTTGACGGTGACCGTTCCCCGGACGCAGAAGGTGATGGCTACGTCGGGGTAGAGCTGGTGGATGGTCTCGGCAAAGATCCGGTCAAAGCCGATTTCTCCCGCGTTGTCCGTCAGATACAGGAGCGTTTTCGCCTGTGCCAGCTCCCGGCGGAAATCCTGGAAGGCGGGGCTGTTCAGCTCCAATGTCAGGGCCTTGTCCAGCAGGGCATCCAGCTCCTGGAAGTTGATTTTCCCCTGGAGGGCGGAAAAGTCCAGATAGTTGCCCAGCACGGCGAACTGAAGTCCTGCCAGCAGGGGATCCGCCGCGGCATCCACCTTTTCCCGGATGGCATCCAGCCGCTCCAGCACAAACTGGTTGGAGACGGCCTTCTCCTGCTGAAACCGGTCCCGGGGGAGGCCGTAGTGCTTTTCCAGCAGCTCCGTCAGCCGGGGACCCAGCACCGGGGAGGGGACGCCCTCCGGCAGCTCGGCGATGGCCCGAAGGAAATCCTTCAGGAAGGCCGTGGCCTGGGCCTCATCTCCCAAACTGCGGGCCAGGGTCAGGTTCCGGCGGATATTGCATTCGATGCAATAGGTGTCAATCGGTAAACTCATAATGTTTCGTTCCTTATTTGTATTTCAGTCCACGAAGATAGTCAGCAGCTCCGGGAAGGTATCCACCCTGGCTTCGTACCCTTCGGGGTGACCAAAGCCATAGGAGGCCCAGACGAAGGGGATGCCCGCTACCCGGGTGGCGGCGTAGTCTCCCTGGGTATCGCCGATGTAGGCGCAGGAGGTGATGTGGTGCTTTTCCATCAGGGCCAGGATGGTTTTTCCTTTTTCTGTGCCGGTATCACCGAAGCACAGGGTGCCGCTGATGAAATCCCCCAGACCCAGCTTTTCCACGCACAGCTCCGGGTAGCCGCTCTGGCTGTTGCTGACGATGAAGATGCGGTGGTTTTTTGCCAATGTCTCCAGGGTTTCCTTCACATCGGGGTAGCCGATGCGGCAGGGATCCCGCTGGAGGAGGCGGTGCTCCGAATCCATGCACCGCTCCATCAGGGCGTAACGCTGGGGAGTGGGGATGGTCTTAAAAATCACGTCGGCAATTTCCGTCATGACCTTGCCG
>CAZXVA010000138.1:0-1313 GCA_964644305.1 uncultured Oscillospiraceae bacterium | reverse complement strand
AGAAAATGGCGTTCAGAAACATCATTGTCGAAAGCCCGGCGCATATCTCCGTGAAAAATAAGCAGCTCATCATAAGAACCGACGGCGAGCATTCCCTTGCCGTTGAGGACATCTCCGCGCTTCTTTTGGAAAGCAGACAATCAACAATCACAACAGCCGCACTGTCCCTTTTGGGGCAGTGCGGCTGCGCCGTTTTTGTGTGCGATGAAAAGCACGTTCCCCGCGCTGTGCTCACGCCGTATTCTCAGCACAGCCGACAGCTTGCCGTCGCGGAAAGTCAACTCTCGCTCGGAGAGGTGCTGAAAAAGCATCTTTGGCAAAGCATAGTTGTCGCAAAGATAAATAATCAGGCCGAGTGTCTGCGCCTTTGCGGGAATGATAAGGCCGCCGAGGGACTTGACGCCATTGCGGCCTCTGTCCGCTCCGGCGACAGCGGAAATGCCGAGGCTCAGGCCGCTGCGCGGTATTTCCCCGCGCTTTTTCAAAAGGGCTTCACCCGCTCGGCAGATAACGGCATCAACTCCGCACTCAATTATGGATATGCCATTCTCCGTGGCTGCATGGCGCGCTATCTCGCATCATACGGCTTTTTGCCCATGCTGGGGCTGCACCACAAAAGCGAGCTGAACAGCTTCAATCTCGCCGATGACATGATGGAACCGTTTCGCCCCGTGGTTGACCTGATGACTTATACTTTATTTAACTCTGACGATGAGCTGACCCCGGATAAAAAACGGCTTTTGTTCAATTGCCTGAATCTTGATATCACTTCCGGCGGGCAGAAGCATTCCGTGGCGTATGCGATGGAGCGGGCGGTGCAAAGCCTCCAAAGATCGATGAACCGCGGGGAAAACGCCCTTGTTCTGCCGGGGCTTTTGCCGCTCAATCAGCACAGATATGAATAAGTTTATGAGAATCATGGTGTTTTTCGATTTGCCCGTGCAGACAAAAAAGCAGCGCCGCGAGGCCACGCGCTTTCGCAATTTCCTCCTGACCGACGGTTATCACATGATTCAGTATTCCGTCTATGCCCGCGTTTGCAACGGCGTGGACGCCGTGGAGAAACACAGAGCGCGCATGAAAAACAATCTGCCCGACAACGGCTCAATCAGAATGCTTGTTATCACCGAAAAGCAATATGAGGCAATTGAAATTCTACTCGGCAAGCTCACCCAAGCGGATGACAGCTTTCAATGCGAGCAGCTCTCGATTTTTTGATATTTTCAAAAACAAAGCCTGCTCCGACCCTTGTCGGAGCAGGCTTTGTCCAATAGCCTATTATACCATACCAAGAACTATTAGGGAACTACAAC
>CAZXVA010000137.1:0-1334 GCA_964644305.1 uncultured Oscillospiraceae bacterium | reverse complement strand
GCTACACAGTGAGGCGAACAAACTCGCGCCGAGAACACGCTTTTACGAAATCCATTTTTTGAGTATTGACAGTAGCGCATATACTTAAAGGGACGAGGTGTAACCTCATCTCGTCCCTCGTTGCGTTCGGCAGACGCAGGAGGAGGACACACTAATGGCTAAGAAAACATATACCGTAACACTCACTCTCCCGAACGGAAAACGGAAATATTTCCGGGGAGCTACCAAAAAGGAGGCCGAGGCAAAAAGGGAAGAAGCAATAAAACAGCTTGAGGCTGGCATAGACATAAGCAACGGAATGACTGTGACAGAACTGTGTGAGCTATGGCTAAAGGATTATAAGAAAGGCACTGTGCGAGACGTGACCTACAAATCGTATCACACCATTGTCCATACTTGGATTTTGCCGGAGCTTGGCTCACTTAGGGTCATAGATGTAAAACCGGCGCATATCCGGCATATGCTGGCTAATTTAGGTGAACTGTCAAAGAGTTCAAAAAAAGCAATAATTCGCGTTGTTCGAGCGGTGTTTGAGATAGCCACAGATGAGCTTGATATGATACCGAAAAATCCGTGTATAAAAAGTATAAAGGCCACAGGTGACGAACCTGAAAAGGTTTCTGCCCTGACTAAAGCCCAATCGGAAGAATTGCTGAACGCCGCCAAGGACACGTCATTGTATCTTTTTGTTCTGCTGGCGTTGAACGCAGGTCTGCGCAGAGGTGAGCTTCTTGGTTTGATGTGGTCGGATATAGATTTTGACGCAGGGATAATAACTGTGCAACGAAGCGTTACTTACACCGAAAGCAATCCACAGGGAGAGCTTGTCCACACAGTAAAGACAGAAGCAGGTTACAGAGATGTTCCTATTCCACCGAATGTGCTAAGCGAGCTGGCTGAATACAGGAGACAGTCGCGTTCGCTGTATGTTATACCGGGACGTGACGGCGGATATATGTCCGGCTCTGCACTATCGTACTATTGGAGTAAGCTGGCCGAGAAGCTGAGTTTTCACTGCCATCCGCACCAGCTAAGGCATACCTGTATAACAAACTGGTTTGCTGACACGGGGCTTGACATTAAAGAAGTCCAGTATTGTGCTGGCCACAGTTGCCCGAATATGACGCTTGAACGCTACACGCATTACGTCAAGCAGGACAGGATGGAGCTGACAAAGAAAAAGATTCAGGCGGTCTGATGTTGCACAACGTTGCACGCTCTTGTATTTACGGTGAAATAAAAATGCGCCGCGTTGCAAACGTGTTGCAATTTTCGCGGCGCGTGTGCCTGAAAAGCCTGTAATATCAAGCTTTTTCAGCAACCACTATAATTTA
>CAZXVA010000136.1:0-1336 GCA_964644305.1 uncultured Oscillospiraceae bacterium | reverse complement strand
GCGGCGGCCCGTATGGCTGGCATGCGGGCCGCCGCAGATCTCCTTGGAGTATTCGCCCATGGTATACATGCGAACCTGCTCGCCGTACTTGCTCTCAAACAGGCCAATCGCGCCCTCGGCCTTGGCGGCCTCAACCGTGGTTTCCTTCATCTCAACCGGAACATCGGCGGCAATCCACTCGTTAACCAGTGCCTCAACCTGCGCAAGCTCCTCCTTGGTCACCTTCCGGCCGAACTTGAAGTCAAAGCGCAGACGCTCGGCGGTGATATTGGAGCCCTTCTGTGCAACCTCGTCGCCCAGCACGCGGCGCAGCGCAGCCTGAAGCAAATGAGTAGCGGTATGCAGACGCGCGGTCTGCGCGCTATGATCGGCCAAGCCGCCCTTGAAGCGCTGCTCCGCACCCGCCTGCGAGCTCTTCTGATGCTCGGCAAAATGCTTGGCAAAGCCTTCTCGATCGACAGTAAGTCCATGCTCGGCAGCCAGTTCCAGCGTCATCTCAATCGGGAAGCCATACGTTGCATAAAGGTTAAAGGCATGCGCGCCGTCAATCTCCTTATTCTCACCCATACGGGAAACGAGCTTATCAAACTCGCGCTCGCCCTGCTTAAGCGTGCGGGCAAAGCGGTTCTCCTCCAGCTTGAACTGCTCAAGGACAAACGCCTCGTTCTGCTTGAGCTCCGGATAAACCTCAGCATACTGCTCGATGATGACCTTGGCAATCTCACTGGTGAAGCCCTCGCCCATGCCCAGCTCCATGCCATAGCGAACAGCACGGCGAATCAGTCGGCGCAGCACATAGCCCTGGTCGACATTGCTCGGGCTCACGCCGCGCGGATCGCCCATGATGAAGGTAGAGGTACGCAGATGATCGGCGACAATACGGAACGCCTTGGTCACCGCGTCGCTCTCGCCGTACTGCTTGCCGGACAGCTCGGAAATCTTGGCGAGGATTCCTGCAAAAGCGTCGGTTTCATAGACGGTCTTGCAGCCATTGAGCGTGCAGATTGTGCGCTCAAGACCCATGCCGGTGTCCACATTCTTCTTCTCCATCGGCACATACTGGCCCTCTGCGTTCTTGTTATACTGCATGAACACGTCGTTCCAGATCTCCAAGAAGCGTCCACAGCCGCAGGCCGGGGAGCAATTCGGGCCGCAGGGCGGCTGATCCTTGATGATAAACATCTCGGTATCCGGGCCGCAAGGACCGGTCTGTCCCGCCGGGCCCCACCAGTTATGCTCGCGGGGAAGGAAATAAATATTCTCCGACTTCACGCCGCATTCCATCCAATAACCAGCGGCTTCCTCGTCGCGCGGAATGTCGCCCTCGCCCTCAAAG
>CAZXVA010000135.1:0-1363 GCA_964644305.1 uncultured Oscillospiraceae bacterium | reverse complement strand
GAAATTCGCCCTGGCCTCCCTGGGCAACGATGCCGGTGCCTACGGTGCCTTCAAGTTGGCTGTGGATGCCTTCGGAAAGGCGTAATTCTGCCAAACATACATAATTTCGGGCGTGCTGCATGCAGCACGCCCATTTTTATGCGGTTTCCATTTTCCAGATGTTGCGAATCTGGCCTTCGATGTCCTCATAGGCCCAGAGCTTGGCGGAATTTTCCCGGCTGTTGGGGTCGTTGACCCGGAATTTTCCGTCCTCCACCCCGGTCAGGACGATATAGTGGCCGGTGGTGGTGAAATCCCCGGCACCCATGGCCAGGATGATGGGATAGCCTTCTTCCAGGGCGGTGACCATTTTCTTTTTCACCAGGGGAAGCTCCGTGGCCTTCAGCCCCAGGCCCTCGCTTCCCTGGCTGATGAGGGTCCAGGAGGAGCCATAGCCCGCCTGGTAATATCCGTTCTTCTCGGCATATCGTGCGATTTTCTCCGGGGTGAAGCTTTCGTCTCCCGTCAGGTGGTAGCCCACCATGGCAAGGCAGGTAGGCCCACAGCCGGTGATGGCCAGGAAGGAGCTGCCGTACTTTTCATAGCCCCACATGGGGTCCCACTGCAAAAACAGGGGCACAGTGTCGTCGCCCGCCCAAGCACTCAGGTCCACCGGCTCCTCCTGACGGAAGGGGTAGTTCAGGACAAACTCCTCCGTCTCCGGGTTGCGGCCATAGAGGTCGATGAGGCTCTGGGGATATTCGCCATAGGAGATGTGATGTGCCTCGGCAAAGGTTTTCACCGCCCACTCCGTCTCCGTCCGCTCCTGCCAGTAGAAGGACACGTCCCGGTACAGGTTATAAAGAGGCCTGGCCCCCAGCAGGGCCAACAGCGCCAGGGCCGCCAGAATCAAAAGGGCCACCAGGGCCCGCTTTTTCCATACGTTCATTGTCATCACCTTTCTTCCGGAAGTATACCACATAAAGCGGCAAAAGTCTTTTGGATTTGGTTAAGATTTTCCCTTTTTCCCGCCAAGCCGTAGGGAGCGGTGCCTTCGACGCCCCGCTTTGCCGTTTCTCTGACAGCACAAAAGGGCCCGGGTGGGCCCTTTTTTATCGGATTCGCTTTCCATTGAGGATGGCTTCCAGGAGCTTTCCCTCCCGGTAGCGGAGCTTCAGCAGGAAGAAGGGGGCATCCTGCCACAGAAGATCCAGGAAGATCTTGTCGCCCTCCCATTTGGGCAGGCTGTCCACAAAATCACGGCTGACCCATTGAAGCTGGCCTTCGTTGCAGTCGATGAGCTCGCCTTCGAAATCATCAGCGGTGAATAGGTACATAAATTCGCCTTCCCACTGACCGGTGGTCAAAAAAGTGACCACGCCCC
>CAZXVA010000134.1:0-1381 GCA_964644305.1 uncultured Oscillospiraceae bacterium | reverse complement strand
GGGCAGGGGGTCTTCGATTTCGTCGTACTCCGTGGAGCCGTCGGTGTAGTCGTAGAGAATGTCAATGCGCCGGTTGGCAGCCCGGGCCAGCTTGTGGAAGGGCATCACATCGGCACCCTTTTCCAGCCGGTTGAAGACCACCATCTGGGCCCCCACCAGCTTGTCCATGACCAGATTGCGCATATTGGCGTTGAAGGCCATGATGGTGGTGGAATCCGCGAACATAACCTCCTGGGCAACTACCCAGCTTTCGGGGAAGCGCATATAGAGGTCGCCTACCTGCTGCATGCCGTTGAGCTCCACCACCACCCGCTCGGCCCGGTATTTCTTCTGCAGGGCCTGAAGCTCCTTGGTGGTGACGGTCTGCTGGTCCAGCACTTCCATGTAGACATTCTTGCTGGGGTAGGTGGAGAAATCGTACTCCTCCTCCCCTTCTTCAAAGACCAGCAGCAGAGTCTTCTCGCCGGCGTTGAAGCGCTCGTCCTCCAGAGTCTCCTGGATGAATTTGGTTTTTCCGGAATCCAGGAATCCGGTAAAGGCATAAACCGGGATCTGAACCATACTTACACCCCAAACAGGGCGGCAACGCCGCTTTCGTCCAGCTTGGAGCCGATGACGCAGAGCTTGCCGGTGATGTCGGCAGAGCCGGTGCGGATGTCGTGCTCCTCGGGCACATAGTCAAAGTGGATCCAGCTGCCATCCTCGGCGGCCAGAATGCCCTTGGCCCGGAGGACCATGCCATACTTGCCGGTGTCCAGCTCCGTCAGAGCGTGCTCGATAGCCTCGGCAGTGAACTTCCGGGCCGTCTCCACGCCCCAGGAGGTGAAGACCTCGTCGGCATGATGATGGTGATGATGGTGATGGTGGTCATGGTCGTGGCAGCCGCAGGTGCAGTGCTCGTCATGCTCCTCGTGGTCGTGATGGTGGCAGCAGTGGTGGCCATGCTCCTCTTCCTCGTCATGGTCATGATGGTGGCAGCAATGGTGGCCATGCTCCTCTTCCTCGTCATGGTCATGATGGTGGCAGCAATGGTGGTCGTGTTCCTCGTCCTCATCGTGATCGTGATGGTGGCAGCAATGGTGGTCGTGTTCCTCGTCCTCATCGTGGTCATGATGGTGGTGATGATGCGCGTGCTCCTCCTCTTCGGCCAGACGCTGCTGCTCCAGCTGGGCCAGCTCCGCGGCCAGGGAGGCCTTGCCCGCCATGGCGGCCAGCAGCTGCTCACCAGTCAGCTGGCCCCAGGGGGTGGTGACCACAGTGGCAACCTGGTTGTGCTGGCGGATCAGCTCCACGGCGGCATCCAGCTTGGCTTGGGCAGTGGCATCGGTGCGGGAGAGGATGATGGTGGAGGCAGTCTCGATCTGGTTGTTGTAGAACTCGC
>CAZXVA010000133.1:0-1392 GCA_964644305.1 uncultured Oscillospiraceae bacterium | reverse complement strand
CATAAGAATTATAGATATTGCAAATTGGTTATCTGATTAGCCCAAAGTAACAAAACTACAATTTTGGCTAATAGGTTGTTATCTCGCAATTATCTTTACTTCAAGCCTTTGTTCATCAGGATGAACGGTGTGTGTAAACGGTGTTTCAGAACGGCGTGTCATTTTGAAGTCCGTTTTATGGGACATAAAATTTGATAAGATATACTTGTCTTTAAATAAAATGTTTAAAGATTTATAGTATGTAAGCAAATAGAGAGGAACAAATTATGACAATAAATCCTATTGATAAGAAAAATGAAATACTGAATATAGTATCTAACTATGATGTGTCGGTAAAAAGCCATTTGGACGAGGGATACAATTACTTAGACAACGATAGTATTTGCATTGTTGTATCTAATCCACGTTCACAAAAGAATTTGGAAATCGAATTAGAAATGTATGGTGAATTTACAATTTATTTTGAAAATAATCATCAACATTATGCAGGATACGAGGATTGCTATGAACAATTGTGTATGGATATTAAAAAAATTCTTTCCAACGAAATCTGTTCAGCTACAATTTTTTATGGAAAACAAGAATGGTTGGGGAGTTTGTTTGTTGGCAAACTTGCATTGCGAGATTCTTATGAAAAAACATTTGGGTTTGTTTTAAAGAATAAAGAATTTAGAGACAAGATCCGAAAATATGGCGGCATCGTACATTATAGATTTTGGGATGCTAAGTTTGATTTAAGTTTAGTAATAGAAACAACAAAGTAAAAAAGAAATTTTAACGAACTTAGTGCCCCAAACGATGAATTTCAAATAATAGGAAGGTATAAATGAACTTGAAAAACAACAAATCAATCGTGCTTGAAATGAATGTAGAAAACGATACATTTGATTTTCCTGATACAATATCAGATGCACTTATTAAGGCAGACACAGAGCTACATAATTTAGAAGAAGAACTCAACGAAACATTAGAAACAGTTAAGTTACTCACACCCGAATGTGACAAGTATGATTATACATTGTCAGCTTGTTCAGGTGCTTTGTGTGGAATAATCGATGTTTTTCTTGTTGGAAAACCCGGCGAATCCCCTTTAGGTAATATAACAGATAAGTGGTTTGCAAACAGAACTGTTGATTTTGCAAAATTGTGTGGATACAAAGGAGATAATGATTCTTTATCCTCTGCCACAAGTTACCTTGAAAAGAAATTCAAAGTTCCTTATGACCAAAGTGTTGGTGGTGGAATATTTAATAATATGATAAATCTTACACCTAGCAATCATCATTTTAAGTCATTGGCACATAATCCAACTATATTAGGTTTATTTTTCTCTATATTAAATTATAGTGGTTGCTGAAAAAGCTTGATATTACAGGCTTTTCAGGCACACGC
>CAZXVA010000132.1:0-1480 GCA_964644305.1 uncultured Oscillospiraceae bacterium | reverse complement strand
AAAATCCGCTCGAATGAAAGTTGAGGTGACAGCGAAATGAAGTGCAAGGCGTGTTATTGTATATGTGCACGATGTCGCTGTCGCTGTACGCGGCGGGGAGGGTGACTTCCCGCGCGGATTATAAAAGGCGACGGCGTGTGCCGTCGCCTTTTTTGCGACTATAAAACTAAAATTCGAGGTTATATTATATGCTTTTTGAAGATTTGCGAGAGACAATTGCGGCCTATATGGCGCGCGACCCCGCCGCGCGCAGCGCGATGGAGGTGTACCTGCTTTATCCCGGCCTCAAGGCCACACGCAGCCACCGCCGCGCCCACTGGTTTTATTGCCACAACATGAAGTTCATCGCCCGCCTCATTTCACAGGCGAGCCGCCGCCGCACCGGCATCGAAATCCACCCCGGCGCGAAAATCGGCAAACGCCTCGTCATTGACCACGGCATGGGCATCGTCATCGGCGAGACGGCGGAGATCGGGGACGACTGCCTTTTATACCACGGCGTGACGCTCGGCGGCACGGGCAAGGACAGCGGCAAGCGCCACCCCACCATCGGCAACAACGTGCTCATCGGCACGGGGGCGAAGGTGCTCGGCCCGTTCACGGTGGGGGACAACAGCCGCATTGCGGCAAACTCCGTCGTGCTCGGCGAAGTGCCGCCGGACAGCACCGCCGTCGGCATCCCCGCGCGCATTGTGCGCATCGCGGGGCAGAAGGTGGACTACGCCACCGAGGTCGACCAGGTCAGCGTGCGCGACCCGATGGCCGAGGAGATAGCCGCGCTGAAAAAGCGTCTGGACGCACTGGAAGAAAAGAATTAAGCGCGCAAATCAGCCCACTGCATTCGCAGTGGGCTGATTTTGGTTTTGGGGTTGTTTTTTATTCAAGCTCGAATGCGCCGGTGTAGAGCTGATAGTACACGCCCTTTTCGGCGATGAGCTTTTCATGGCTGCCGCGCTCGATGATGCGCCCGTGGTCGAGCACCATGATGACGTCGGAATTCATGACGGTGGAAAGGCGGTGCGCAATGACGAACACCGTGCGCCCCTCCATGAGCTTGTCCATGCCGCGCTGGACAATGGCCTCGGTGCGCGTGTCGATGGAGCTGGTGGCCTCGTCCATTATCATCACCGGGGGGTCGGCCACGGCGGCGCGGGCAATGGCGATGAGCTGGCGCTGACCCTGAGAGAGGTTGGCGCCGTTGCCGGAAAGAAGCGTGTCATAGCCCTGCGGCAGGCGGCGGATGAAGTCATCCGCGCCGGAGAGCTTGGCAGCGGCAATGCAGTCGTCATCCGTGGCGTCGAGGCGGCCGTAGCGGATGTTTTCCATGACAGAGCCGGTGAAAAGGTTCGTGTCCTGCAAAACGATGCCGAGTGAGCGGCGCAGGTCGGACTTTTTGATCTTGTTGATGTTTATGCCGTCGTAGCGGATTTTGCCGTCGGCAATGTCATAAAAGCGGTTGATGAGGTTGGTGATGGTGGTC
>CAZXVA010000131.1:0-1518 GCA_964644305.1 uncultured Oscillospiraceae bacterium | reverse complement strand
ACATGGCTCAACAGTTCCCGGGGTTCTACGGCAAACTTCTGCGCAACCAAAGCAAGGGCATCATCGATTAGGTGCATGTTTTCTGCTTCCAGTTGCTCCAGGCCCTGAGTATCATGAATCCACAATTCGGATATGCCATTGGGCACAGCACCCAGTTTCTCGAAAAGACGCTGGCTGGCATGGTTTTGAGGATCAATTCTGACCCGATATTCGGAAACGCCTAACCGATCCCGAAGAGCAGCGAGCATGGCGGAGATGGCAGCAAAGCCGATCCCCTGATGCGTATATTCTGGCAGCAATTCAATGGAAATCTCCCAAACACTTGCAGAAAGATCCTGAATGCCACAATATCCGGCATAGCTACCGCCCTTTTCAATGGAGAGCATCAGAGATTTTTGCTCCCAGTGCTCGCTCCATATCATGTCCCGGTAAGCTTCATGGCACAACATGGAACGCATGAGGGAATAAACATTCTGTAGGGACAGGAATGCCTCCTTGTCAGATTCCCGCACATTTCGGAGTAAAAGATCGTCAGGCAATGCAATTTCCTTGCCAAATGCCCAGAACGATTCCCGAAGTTGCTGCGCAGTATTCTGGTGGGTGGCCACATCCACCAAACACTTTCCCAGCAAGGCATCCTGCTGGTCTGTCAGGCTGGAAAGTGCCAGTTTTTTCTTTTCTTCAAAGGACCTTCCATCCTCTGCTTCAAAAATATCCACCACATTCTGCAAAACATCATCCAATCTTTTCTGCATGACCCGTTTTGATACCGATTTGTTTTTCATAGTTGACTTCCTTCCTTTGTTTGTGATTTTCTTTTGCCATCGGGCAGCACGAGATGGGTTTTACAAAAATCAGCATAGTCAAAACAGCACGCGCGTACGCTGTAGTCCTTTGCTTCTTCCACAATGCTCAAAAACACTTTTCGATCCTTTTTCCTGACCCGATACAACGTGTCTGCGTGTTTGGTATCAGGATATCGTCCTTTGATCACCAGACTGGCCGCCAGGTGACTGCGGCGAAGTTCTCTGTCAATGTAATCTTTGCAGTCGGCAACCAGATAATAGGAATGGAAGAGAGAAAATCTGGGAACTGGTATATAGTTCGGGGTATGAAAAAGCTGATTGCGGGCGTTTTCCTGGCGGGCAGCAAGTTCTTCCGCGCGTTTCCGACGGATATGTTCTACCCAGGAATAGTTTGTGATGGCAGAGTAAAGAAAATGGAATGCCATGGGGGTCTCTATTTGCGGATGGTATCCTTCACTGATAATTCTGGAATCGTCGTTCAGAACATAATAATTGTTATGAAACAGCATACATCCCGTTTCTTCCAACTGGATAATCCACGAGTCCTCCCGAACTTTGATAAAGAGACGATTTTCCTCCACACGGAAGATTTGTCCGCCATGTTCATGGAAAAGGCTATGGAGCAATCGGGTAGAGGCATTCATTTTGCGAAACAGGAAAACCACAGCATCCAGTTGCTTTGTCAGATCCTTATGCAGACCTTCCCGGATCA
>CAZXVA010000130.1:0-1518 GCA_964644305.1 uncultured Oscillospiraceae bacterium | reverse complement strand
TCAGTCAGCGGCAAGCCGCTGACAGCTCCCCTTGGCACCCAAGGGGAGCCTTTGGAGCGGGGGTTTTCGCTTGGGGTTCTGTTTTACACCGCATGTATTCGCGGTGCACACCGGCGGGAGGCAGGTTGCCTTCCCAACAAATAAACTTTGGATATAAGTTCTGTTTCTACTGCGATTATACTCCGAAATACGCGCATTCCCCAATCAGAAGTGCAAAATTCCGTTCACATCTAGGCTCCCCTTGGGCATCAAGGGGAGCTATGGGGGAGGATTTCCAAAAAATGATTATTATGCGCTTACGCGCAGGGAGAGCGGGAGAACGCCGCCCATGTTGAAAAACATGTGGAAAACATGGTCATATCGTCACGAAGTGTGACAAACAAGAGCGGGATTTGATAATCACCCGCTCCAGCACGACGGGCGGACGTCGGCACGTCCGCCCGAACTGTGGCCGCGAACGGAACGCGGCCACACGGCTGGAAGTATCAGCTCCCCTTGATGCCCAAGGGTAGCCTAGACCCCCCCAACCCCCCGCAAACGCGGGGGGCACACCGAACGCCGTAAACCCGACACCGACGGCGGCGGCGGCGTTCGCCAATTCCACGCGCGCCCTCCAAAAAGACGGTTCCAAGCATAACGCATGATTCAACAGCGAGGCGAGTGCGCCCGCGCCGTCTTGACGACGGCTATAGCCCAAGGCGGGCAGGCGTTGGGCGGCAAGACCGCCCACGCCGCCCACGCTTGGGCTTGCACTTCGTGCGAGCGGGCGCACTGTTGACTTCATACGTAATAGCGGAACCATCTTTTTTTAGGAGGTCACACATGGAATTGTCAAACGCTCGCCGCAAGGCCATCTATCGCAGGGACGGATTCTCGTGCGCACTGTGCGGGTGCTCCCGTTACCTGCAAATCCATCATTATATCCCGCGTGGAAAGGGCGGCAAGAATACGCCGCACAATCTCATCACTTTATGCTCGGATTGTCACGCCTTAGCCCACGGGATAAATGCACACGATTATCCCGACATGTCCCCCGAAGCGGTAGGGCAATCAATCTTAGAATACCTCGCCGATTATTATGCACCCGATTGGAGACCGTGGGAGGACAACTAGTCCTCCCCGTTCTAATGCGGGGCAGGCGGGAGCTCACACCGTACAGATAAGAAAAAGGTTGGCGGGCGGGCACACCCCCCGCGCTGACAAATTCCTGTATTGTGGCTTGGCTAGCGCGCCCCCCCGTGCCCGCCCGCCGTATCCGCGACGGCGCAAAGCGCCGCCGCTCAATTTGGGCGCGGCGGCAGGTCTGCCGCTACGCGCCTACTCGCTGGCCCCCCCACAGTGATTGTAAGGGGGAATGTGTGGGGGGGCCGCTCGGGACGGGGGACGCGCCTGCGGGCGCGGGACGCGGGGGAGTTGCGCGCCTGCGGGCGCGCTAGACGCGTGGGAGGACTGAAAGCCTGTCGGCTTCCAGTCCTCCCATCATATTATACCAAAAAAACGATGTAAAGGCAATAGTTC
>CAZXVA010000129.1:0-1543 GCA_964644305.1 uncultured Oscillospiraceae bacterium | reverse complement strand
GGGATGGATTGGTTTCTTTTTTGGTTGGATTTGGCGGGGTTAACGGTTTCTTTATGGGGAAAGATGGAATTTGTGCGGCTTGATGGGGCGAAAAACCAATTCTGACGCAAAAGTTGCAGTTTGCTAACGTTTTGACAGGCTTGTTAATAACTTATCTTGTTTTTTTAGCGGTTTTTGTACTAAATCGTGTAGACAACAAAATCTTGTTGTGATAAAATTCATACATCGTACATATTCTCAGTACAATGCATAACGCGAATACTTTATGAGGTGAAGCTATTATGTCCCACACTTTTAAAGGCGGCGTGCATCCCAATTACATGAAGGCACCGGATGTCCCGATGACCGTCATTGCACCGCCGGCGCAAGTCGTCATTCCCATGGCACAGCACATAGGCGCACCCTGCCAGCCCACCGTGGCTGTCGGCGACTATGTGACGATGGGTCAGGTGGTGGGTACCAACCCCGCGCCTGTATCCGCACCAGTTCATGCCTCCGTTTCCGGCAAGGTCGTGGCCGTGGAGCCCAGACCCCACCCGCTGGGAGACATGATTATGTCCGTGGTCATTGAAAATGACTATAAGGACACCCCCTGCACGGATCTCGCTCCCCTGACCGAGGAGCAGCTGAAAGATCCCGAGGCCATACTCGAACGCATCCGCGAGGCCGGTGTGGTCGGCATGGGCGGCGCTATGTTCCCCACCGCGTTCAAAATCCGCGGCGGCCTGGGCAAGGTCGACACGCTGATAATCAACGGCGCGGAATGCGAGCCGTACCTCAACGGCGACCATTTGACCATGAAAAACCACCCGGTGGAGCTGTTGAAGGGCATTGAGCTTGTGCGCATTGCCTCCGGCCTTGACAAGGCCTATTACGGCATCGAGGTCAACAAGCAGGACGCCATCGACCTGCTCAACTCCCTCCACCCGGAGAAATACGGCATTGAGATAGTTCCCGAAGCCGTGAAGTACCCGCAGGGCGGCGAAAAAATGCAGGTGAAGGCCGTCACCGGGCGCGAAGTCAAGCCCGGCGGGATTCCCTCCTCCGTGGGCTGCAACGTGGTGAGCACCCGCACCGCTTACGCCATTTATCAGGCATGCTATGAAGGCCGCCCGGTCATCGACCGCATCGTGACCGTCGCGGGCAGCGCGCTGCATGCGCCTGTCAACGGCCTTGTGCGCGTGGGCACTCCGTTCGACTATCTGGCCGAACAGTGCGGCGGCTGGGCCAAGACCCCCAAGAAAATCGTCCTCGGCGGCCCGATGATGGGTATATGCGCCACAAGCTTCGACGCGCCCGCCATCAAGGGCACGGCCGGCGTTCTCTTCTTCACCGAGGATGAAGACCGCCATGTCGAAGAGCCGACGTGCATCCGCTGCGGCAAGTGCATCTCCGTGTGCCCGATGAACCTCGAACCCGTGTTCATGTACATGTATTACAGCAAGGGCAACTACGAGATGATGGAGAAATACCACATCACCGACTGCTTCGAGTGCGGCAGCTGCGCGTACAACTGCCCGGCGAGAATGCCGCTGACTCACGC
>CAZXVA010000128.1:0-1559 GCA_964644305.1 uncultured Oscillospiraceae bacterium | reverse complement strand
CCATGTCAGGCGGGGAACCGAGCAGCATTAAGCGGTGCTTTCCGTGTGCCGCGAGACAGCCGGGTTCGAGCCGGCTGCCGGCGTAACGGGCATAGCTCATTATCCGAAGAAGGGTGTGCAGTCTTGTCAAGAGCCATCGCCATATTCGCAAATACATGCCGAAGGAGGGTGCGCGGAGATGTATCAGGCGCTTTATCGCAAGTGGCGGCCGCAGACCTTTGACGAGGTCGTCGGCCAAAAGCACATTACGGAAACGCTCAAAAATCAAGTCAAATCCGGGCGCCTTTCCCATGCGTACATTTTCATCGGCACGCGCGGCACGGGCAAAACCACCTGCGCGCGCATTCTCGCCCGCGCCGTCAACTGCGAGCACCCCGTCAACGGCAACCCGTGCGGCGAGTGCCCGTCCTGCCGCGGCATTGCCGACGGCTCGGTGATGGACGTGGTGGAGCTTGACGCGGCCTCCAACAACGGCGTTGACAATGTCCGCGCCCTGCGCGAGGAGGCGGTGTTTTCCCCCTCCGCCGTCAAAAAGCGCGTGTATATCATCGACGAGGTTCACATGCTGTCCCTCTCGGCGTTCAATGCCCTGCTGAAAATCCTCGAAGAGCCGCCCGAACACCTGATGTTCATCCTCGCCACGACCGAGCTTCAAAAAGTACCTGCGACGATTCTCTCCCGCTGCCAGCGGCACAGCTTCCGCCGCATTGACGCGCCTGAGCTTGCCGGGTATCTTGAATACGTCGCCGGGAAGGAAAGCTTCGGCCTGACGCATGACGCGGCGGAGCTTATCGCCCGCATGGCCGACGGCGGTGTGCGCGACGCGCTCAGCCTGCTTGACCAGTGCTCGGCTTATGACAGCATCGACGTCGAGGCGGTGTATTCCGCCATGGGCTTGGCCGGCAATCGCCGCATTATGGACATGCTTTCGCATATCCTGCGCCACGACGCGGCCTCGGCGCTTTCCGAGTTTTCCGCACTGTGGATGGATGGGAAAGACCCCGCCTCGTTCCTCAAAGAGCTTGGCGGCCTCATGCGCGATGTTCTGGTTTTCTCCGTCGCGCCGCATAATGCCTCCGGCCTCATCTCCGGCGGGTATGACCTTTCTGCGCTTGAAAGCCTCGCCGCGCGCATGACGCGCGAAGAGCTCATCTGCGCCATGGAAACCGTCCGGCGCTATTCCGCGCAGCTTCGCGACGCAAAGAACCCCAAAACCGTGGTGGAGCTTTGCCTCATCTCCCTTTGTGACAACACCCTCGGCGAGGATATCAACTCTCTCCGCGCCAGGGTTTCGCGCCTTGAACTCGGCGGCGTGCCCTCCGTCGCGGCTGATGCCGCGCCGATGGCCGCGCCCGCGCCGAACCCCGCAAGCGCGCCCGTTCCCGCCGCGCCTGCGCGCGTCGAGGATGAGCTCACCCCGCCGTGGGACGATGAGACCCCGCCGCCCCCGACCGAGGACGACGCCCCGCCCCCGCGCACCGCGCGCGCCCCGTCGTTCGACGCGCCGCGCTACACTCCCGCGCCGGACGCCCCGCGCCCCGCGCCGGTTGACCCCACCC
>CAZXVA010000127.1:0-1603 GCA_964644305.1 uncultured Oscillospiraceae bacterium | reverse complement strand
ACGTCGCAGCCGCCGTAGTATTTCATAAGTATTGCCTCCAATTATAATTTATAATGATGGATTATCAGTGGTCGTATCTGGGGAACTTGTCGATGTCATAGGGCGCCTTGAGCATGTCTTTGCGCTCCATATTGTCGTAATGCTTTTTGAGGAAAGGCTCAACGACGTTGAAAAGGAGCTTGCCGTCGAGGTCGAAGAAGAAGACCGCAAACAGCGCGACATTGGCGATGAGTGCAATGCCGACAAGCTTGCCGAGAAGCTTACCGAGCTTGCAGCCGCACGATTTCTTGCAATTGCATTTTTTCATGTCTGATTCCTCCTAATTACCAAGTCATGGAGTCGTCAAAGTCAAGCAGAGACGGATCCAGAGGCTCTTCGTGCATGACGGTGGTCATGTAATCGTTGACTATGCGGCGGATCTCCATTCTGGAGACGGTACGGCTGTCGGGCAGGGCGTGGGGCATCCAAATGGCGTGGACGTTCCTGTCGCGGAACTCGTCCTCGAACAGGCCGTGCAGACCCTGAGCGCCCTTGCACTGGAGCTGGTCGTACATCATGACCATGTCGCAGTTGAACTTCTCTTTGTACTCCCACAGCTCGAAGAAGTGCTTCATGCCGCCGACGGCCATGCGGCGCATGGGCGCCCACATGTGATACTGCGCCATGTCTTCAAGGCAGTTTTCATAGGTGTCGGTGCGGATGGTCATGTCGAACATGAGAGAGTCCATGTTGATGATGGTGTTGAGACCCCAGCAGTTATACGCCCAGGTGCACCAGTTGGAGAAGTAAAGCGGGGCGCAGGACCAAGCGATGACGCGGTGTCTGGTGTTGGGGAAGGAATTGATCTTCTTTTCAACACACTTGTTGAGAATCTTGCGGACCTTGGCGTCGACCTCGTGCCAAATGGGACGGTCGCCGTACTGGGTCTGATAGATGCGGTAAAGCGCCTGAGCGACACCGTTGATGGGATAATAATCGGTGTTGGCCGCGACTTCCCACTTCTCCCACTCGAACTCCTGAAGCTTGTTCTGAGCATCGAGGTGCTCTTTGAGAACGTCCCAATTGAAGGGGACGCCGGTCTGCTCTTCGATGAAGCGCCAGCACTCTTCGATTTCGGCCATGCAGTGCTTTTTGACCAGAGGATCGTCAAAGAGCATGGGCATGGGGAGGGAGAAGAGGGGCTTGTCGAAGAACCAGTCCTGCAGGGTGGAGGTGGCGACGGACGCGTCGCAGGCCTCGTTGCAGGTGATGGTCAAGGGGGAGTAATCGGGCATATCGTCCAAAACGAAGAGGCCGGACTCAGCCTGGCACATCGGGCACGGGTCACCGGGCAGACCGATGGACTGAACGGCGTCGATGTAGTGGAGGACGGTGTGAGAGTTGACGTGGCAGGTGACGAAGTAGGGGATCATCTCCATGGGGACGTTGTCAAACTTGTCTCTCCAAGGATAGAAGATGCCGCCCCAAACGGTTTCGTTGTGGGCAAAGGTGTGATAATAAGCGTCGTTCTTCTTGCCGCCGTGGAGGTTGGAGTCAGCCGCGAACATGCGCATGAACTGGGTGATGGTGGCGTTGACCATGGCGCGATAGTGCCATGCGGAGG
>CAZXVA010000126.1:0-1800 GCA_964644305.1 uncultured Oscillospiraceae bacterium | reverse complement strand
ACGTCGCAGCCGCCGTAGTATTTCATAAGTATTGCCTCCAATTATAATTTATAATTTTTTGTTGTGCCCGCCGCCTCGCCGACGGCGGGCTTTAATACATAATGATACTTGCCGATGTGGCGACGAATTACATGCAGACCTCGTCGTCAAACTCAAGGAGAGACGCGTCAACCGGCTCTGCGCGCATGACGGTGCGCATGTACTCGTTGACCTTGTCACGCATGGTGCGGCGAGAAACGGTACGCGGATCCATGAGGTCATGCTCGACCCAAATCATGTCATAGCCGCGCTGACGACCCTGATCATCGAGGATGCCCTGAACGGTGGCCATGTTCTTGCAGGCGACGTTCTGGTACATGATGATGAGCTTGGCGTTCCAGTCTTCGCACTGCTTCCACAGCTCGTTGACAACGTTCTGGTAGCCGCCGTTGGTGTGACGACGCATGACCATACGCTCGTACAGACGGGCGAGGTCGCGCATTGCCTCTTCCTTGTCCTCGGTTTCGAGGTGCTTGGTGTAGTTGAGGGATTCCATCTCGACCAGGACGTTGATGCCCCAGCAGTTGGCAGCCCAGTTGGAGAAGTTGGCGTAGTAGTGAGCGGGGCAGGACCAGACGATGGCGCGGTACTTCATCTTGCCGGGCCACGGCTCTTCCTTGGCCTCGTAGGCCTTCATGAGGAGGTCATTGACCTTCTTGACGGTATTTTCAACACGCGGGTCGATGCCGCCGTCCATCTCGTAGTTCCACTTGCGGAACAGCTCGTAGCACGGGCCGAGCAGCTGCGGGTACGCGGTCTTGTTGACTTCCCACTTCTGAAGCTCGTAGTCGGTTTCCATGTTGAAGCGCTTCATGGCGGTGAAGTAAGCGTCCCAATTCCACTTTGCGCCGGTCTTTTCCTCGATGAACTTTATGCAGGCCTTGATGTCCTCTGCGCCCATCTGAACGGTCTCTTCGTCCATGTAGCGGACGGGGAAGCACAGGTGGAACACGGGCAGATCCGGGAAGCGGCGAGACATGTAAGAAGAGGCCATGGTAGAGCCGTCGCAAGGCATGGAGGAGGAGATGAAGCACGAACCCATGTGAGGCAGAGCGTCAATAACGATTGCGCCGCACTCGGAGGAAGGAACGGGGCAGGTGTCAGCCGGCAAACCGTAGGACTCGACAGCGTCGATATACGGCACGCAGGTGAGCTGGTCGATTTCGGAGACGAGGAAGACGGGCATGAGCTGGTAAGGGATACCGAGCAGGTCGGGGAAGCCGGCCATGATCTGACCCATGGTCATCTCGTCGAAGAGGACGACGCGCTGGTTGAGAGCCTGGGAGTTGCCGTTCTTGGCATCGCACTTGGCCAGGAACACGAGGTTCTCGGCGACGTAGCGGAATATATCATAGATGAGCAGGTGGCTCATACGCAGGTTTGCACCGCGCATACCCATGATGTTCTTATCCATGAAGCCGTGGCAGCAGAAGTAGGAGATCATCCAGCGGTAGTAAAGTGCGCTGTTGAGTGCGGGGATGAGATCTTTGGAGAAGGTCATGAGGAGCATGCCCCACATACGCGCCCACTCGTAGAAGTCATACGCAGTGTCCTTAATGCCGCGCCACTCGCGGCGGACGGTGGCCATTGCGCCCTTGGCGTACAGGCGGCCGAGGCTCTTTTCGCCGTTGATGATGCGATCCTTCTTGCCCTCGGCATCGAGAGCCATGAAGTCCTCGTACTCGCTCTTTATACGCGCGCCGTCGTTTTTAAGGGTGTTGACCCAGCCTTCGCCGAAGGCTTTCCAGTCGGTTTCTTTGA
>CAZXVA010000125.1:0-1872 GCA_964644305.1 uncultured Oscillospiraceae bacterium | reverse complement strand
CATAACAGATACCCGAATTGATACAATCGTGTCAGTTCGGGTATCTGCTTTTTTACGCTCTTTTTTAGGAAAACTCGGTAATATTTCGAACTTTACGTTCGTTTTTGCCAGTGCATTTCCGTGGGATGTTGGCTCTGCCCGGCGGCTGGGCAGGTTTGACACCACGCCTTAGGCCTTTCTTTCGTTAAACAGCCGCAAATCGTTATACCGCCGTCAGCTATAAAAATGACTATTTGCGCCGAAATAAGCTTGCTATCGACAATTTAAGGCAGGCTGTCTTTATAGCAGATATTGTAAAAATGGGGATAGATTATCGCGGAATATGCTGGTATAATGGATTGCACAGAAAACCGCTTTCTAATATTAGTTATCAGTGGTATTGTTTCGCAAAAATACCAGGTCTCTTATGGAGTAGACTCCATTTCCAAAAAAGCAGGTAGGAGAGATGTTAGATGAAAAGACCTATGATTGCCCGTATTGTTGCATTTCTGCTCGCAATTCTATTCTCCGGTTGTGCTGCGCATCCGTCTGCAATGGAGCCAACGAGCCAGGATGCTGTAGAGATGCAGACAGAAACAGCAGATGTGACCAACACCACAGAGATTGATGCAACCAATCCAACCGTTGAAGTTACGGTACCCAGCACAATTTCTGCGGTTGCTTCGAAAGCGAAAGTGTCTCCGGAGACAACAGAGTTGGCCATTCCAGAAACCACCGCAGAAGCTGTTGCTCCCACCATTGCACCTACGGATGCACCTGAGATAACCGAACCAGTGGAAGATGGTGTTTTGACAACTACTCAGCGGAATTCTCTTAATATGCTTAACTATATCACTGTTTTAACCCAGGCCATCAATGAGTCCAGTGGTAGCAGAGTGTACTTGGAGTCGGTGAAATCCTCTCTTTTAAACAATATCTACCCCAATGCGGTAGATACAAAAACCCAAAGCCAAATAAATAATCTCTGGAAAACAATAGACGGTTATCGGATGATTGCAGCAAAGCGAGAGCGCCTGGAGTATATCTACGAGCAAAACAGGGCACAGGCACTTAGACAAGCAATTCCTAATCCATTGGGCCTTCTAAGCACTGTGCAGTCCGGTAACATTCTAAAGGGCGCGGTTTCTGTACTTTACATGGCAGTTGATGCCAAAACCAGCTATGAAGCAGCATCAACCCAAACAGATCTGCAGTATTTGCAGAGTGGATGGGAATTAGAGGATGCTGAAGCAACTGAGCTTTCAAACAGTCAGTTGGAGCTGCTGAATTATATGTTTAATATGGTTCGTGATAATGATTTTCCCGGCGAATATGCACTTACAACGGATGCCGTTACAGACTTTGTGAAATGGAGCAACGAAACGAATCTTACCAGAAAAATCAACTGGCTGGAGACAAATGAGGAAACCTATTGTGAGTTCCGAACTTATTGGTTGGAACTAGCCAGAAGTTATTACTCAAACAACCAATATCGAAAGTGTTTATCCGCTGTTGAGAAATATGAAAAGGTCGCTACCCGCATTTTTCGCAGGGACAACGATTATGCGGAAATTATTCCTCCGGCTATCATTTCCGCGAAAAGTACCATGAGCAAAGCCCAGTATGTTGATTTTGCCAAAAAGTATGTTCCTGTTCTTCTTAAGAACTGTGCCGATGACGACTGGTTGTTGAGATATTTTGCCGCGCAGATTTATGTGGATCTCTATGGAATCACCGCAGAACGGGATTATTTGTTAGAAGCATATGACATTGCCTACGACAACGTCAACGAATTGGTTGATGCACAGATTGCCCTGAATGATGCGTATCTGGCGGATATTGAAGAAATCAAATTGGAAAATGCCAACAAGCGGGAAAAACAGGAGATAAAAG
>CAZXVA010000124.1:0-1874 GCA_964644305.1 uncultured Oscillospiraceae bacterium | reverse complement strand
TGGTCACGCCGGCGATGTTGCGCGCGGACTTGACAACGTTCTCTTCCACGTTCTCGGTGACGACAAGAGCCTTGCCCTCAACGCCGACCTTGGAAAGGAAGGTCTTGAAGGTCTTGGTCTTGATCTCGTCCATCTTCAAGCCGTCGATGACGATGATCTCGTCCTCTGCGGCCTTTGCGGACAGTGCGGACTTGAGTGCGATGCGCTTGACCTTCTTATTGAGGGTGTAGCTGTAATCGCGGGGCTTGGGGGCGAAGGCTACGCCGCCGTGCGTCCACACGGGGGAGCCTGCGTAACCGGCGCGGGCGCGGCCGGTGCCCTTCTGGCGCCAAGGCTTTCTCGTGGTGAAGGAAACCTCGCCCTTGGTGAGTGCGCTCTGCGTGCCCTGACGGCAATTTGCCAGGTGATTCTTGACGGAATCGTGGAGAACGCTCTTGTTCGGCTCGACGCCGAAGATGGCCTCGGAGAGCTCGATCTCACCGATCTTCTCGCCTGCCATGTTAAAAACTTTTGCAATAGGCATTTATGCTGCTCTCCTTTCTTTACTTGTTGCGCGCGGAAGCCTTCTGCGGGTTGACACGAGCAGATGCCTTCTGCGGGTTGAGGCTGATACCGGCGGCCTCGCCCTTCTTGACGGGCTGGGTCTTGACGGTGTCCTTGATGTAAACTATGCTGCCCTTGGGGCCGGGGACGGCGCCGCGGATAGCGATGAGGTTGAGCTCTGCATCGACCTTGACGACGTCGAGGTTCTGCACGGTAACCTGGTCAACGCCCATGTGACCTGCCTGCTTCTTGCCCGGGAAAATGCGGGAAGGATCGGTGCTCGAGCCCATGGAACCTGCATGACGGTGGACAGGGCCGCCGCCGTGGCTCATCGGGGTGCGACCCTGGCCATAGCGCTTGACAACGCCGGCGTAGCCGTGACCCTTGCTGGTGCCGGTGACGTCAACCTTGTCGCCCTCGGCGAACATGTCGGCCTTGACGGTGTCGCCGACTTCCAGCTTGCTGCTGTCCTCAAGACGGAATTCCTTGAGGTGCTTGACCATGCCCACGCCGGCCTTTTCGAGGTGGCCTTTTTCGGGCTTGGTGAGCTTCTTCTCGGCCACTTCTTCGTAGCCGAACTGGACTGCTTCATAGCCTTCCTTTTCCTTGGTCATCTTCTGCACGACCACGCAGGGGCCGGCTTCAATGACGGTGACGGGAATGACCTTGCCAGTCTCGTCGAAGATCTGCGTCATGCCGACCTTCTTGCCAATGATGGCTTTCTTCATTGTATTTCCTCCTATCGGTTATTGGTTGCCTCGCTTAGCCCGGGAATTGCCCGTCCAGAGGCTGGCAACTTAACCCGTCCGCATACGCAAGCTGCGGACAATGGGTCTTTGACTTGTTTTCCCGGTTTTCAACCGGTGCTGTGGAAAAGTGGGTTTGCCTTAAAGCTTGATCTCGATTTCGACGCCCGCGGGAACTTCGAGGTTCATCAGAGCCTCAACCGTCTTCTGGTTGGGGGACATGATGTCGATGAGACGCTTGTGGGTGCGGCGCTCGAACTGCTCACGGCTGTCCTTGTACTTGTGAACGGCACGGAGGATCGTGACGATCTCGGTCTTGGTGGGCAGGGGGATGGGGCCGGAAACCTTGGCGTCGGTGCGCTTTGCGGCGGCGACGATGGTCTCGGCGGCCTTGTCGATGAGCTGATGATCGTAGGCCTTGAGGCGGATGCGGATCATGTTCTTGTTGCTGGTGGTTGCCATGTGTTTTCTCCTTCTTGTTTTGTACGTTTTCTCGGCGGCATTGGCTCCGCCATCATTATGCGTACACTTGAAGCCCGGATTTCTTATACACACAACCGTGCGTATCAGGCCGCGTCCGAAAAA
>CAZXVA010000123.1:0-1908 GCA_964644305.1 uncultured Oscillospiraceae bacterium | reverse complement strand
TGCCCGAAGGGCGTTCTCGCGCTGTCGAAGACTAAGCTCAACGCAAAGGGCTACCATCCCGCAGAGGTAGCAGTCCCCGATGCTTGCATCGGCTGTGCGTCCTGCGCACGCACCTGCCCCGATGTAGCAATCAAGATAGAGAAGGATTAAGGAGGAAAGAAAAATGGCATTGACTCTTATGAAGGGTAGCGAGGCAATCGCAGAAGCCGCCATTCGTGCCGGCGCGCGCTTTTTCTTCGGCTATCCTATCACCCCGCAGACCGAAATCCCCGAATACATGTCCGCGCGTATGCCTGAAATCGGCGGGTGCTTCCTGCAGGCTGAAAGCGAAGTCGCGGCAATAAACATGGTGTACGGCGCGGCCTCCACCGGCGCGCGCGTCATCACCTCCTCCTCCAGCCCCGGCGTCAGCCTCAAGCAGGAGGGAATATCCTACTGCGCCGGCGCTCAGCTCCCGTGCGTCATTCTCAACGTCATGCGCGGCGGCCCCGGCCTCGGCAGCATTCAGGCCTCTCAGGGTGACTATTTCCAGGCCACCAAGGGCGGCGGCAACGGCGACTACCACCTCATCACTTACGCCCCCGCGTCCATTCAGGAGGCAATCAACATCCTCGGCTATGCCTATGACAAGGCCGAAAAGTACAGAGTGCCCGTCATGCTGCTGGCAGACGGCATAATGGCGCAGATGATGGAGCCGGTTGAGATGCCGGAGATGGTGGAATACAAGGTTGACCCGGAGAAGAAGCCTTGGGCGACCACCGGCTGGAAGCCGGGCGATGACCCGGCCAAGCGCGCGGTCATCAACTCCCTGTACATCAACACCGAAGAGCTGACCGTTCACAACAACAATCTGCAGGCCATCTACCGCGAGATTGAAAAGAACGAGGTCGAGTATGAGACCTATCTGACCGAGGATGCAGACATCGTCATTGCCGCGTTCGGCACTGTCGCTCGTATCGCAAAGTCCGCTATTAACGACCTACGCGCCGAGGGCGTGAAGGTTGGCCTGTTCCGCCCGATCACCGTGTGGCCGTTCCCGTACACTGAGCTTGCCGACGCCGTCAAGGGCGCAAAGGCAATTCTCGACGTTGAGGTCAACGAGGGTCAGATGATGGAAGACGTTCGTCTCGCCGTCAACGGCACTCTGCCCGTGCATTACTTCGGCCACTGCGGCAGCCAGATGCCGACCACCGATGAGATCAAGGCTGAAATCCTCAAAATAAAGGAGGGTATATAAATGTCCGTCGTATTTGAAAAAACTCCGTATTTGACCGATAAGCAGTTCCACTACTGCCCCGGCTGCAACCACGGCATTATCCACCGCCTCGTCGCCGAGTGCTTGGAGGAATCCGGCATGGAGGGCAACATCGTCGGCGTCGCGCCGGTCGGCTGCTCCGTTTTCGCGTATGATTACTTCAATGTTGACATGATCGAGGCCGCCCACGGCCGCGCCCCCGCCGTCGCAACCGGCGTCAAGCGCGCAAAGCCCGATTCTCTCGTCTTCACCTATCAGGGCGACGGCGACCTTGCCTCCATCGGCACGGCGGAAATCGTCCACGCCGCACACCGCGGTGAGAAAATCTGCACCATTTTCGTCAACAACGCCATTTACGGCATGACCGGCGGTCAGATGGCGCCGACCTCTCTCGTCGGGCAGAAGACCACCACCTCTCCCTATGGCCGTGACGAGGCATGGTGCGGTGCGCCGATAAAGATGAGCGAAATGCTCACTCAGATTCCCGGCTCTTATTACATTGAGCGCTGCGCCGTCAACAACAACGCAAACATCATCAAGACCAAGAAGGCCATAAAGAAGGCGTTCCAGTACCAGATGGAAGGCAAGGGCTTCTGCATGATCGAAGTTCTTTCCACCTGCCCCACCAACTGGGGTCTCAGCCCGGTCGAGGC
>CAZXVA010000122.1:0-1932 GCA_964644305.1 uncultured Oscillospiraceae bacterium | reverse complement strand
AATAGCAATAGAATTTTGCGAAAATATCAAAGAATTTTTGTGGTTTTTCCCCAGCGAGTGGATTTATGTGGGGCGGGACGGTTTGGACTCTAAAATGTTAAAATTGCCCGATAATTCTACAGGGAAAGTTCAAACCCGCGCACAATGCGCGGGTTTGAATCAAGCTTCACCCCATCCCAAGCTCCGCTTTCAGCTCATCAAGGGTCATTATTCTTGCGCCTATGCGGGACATGTCGGCTAGGTTGGCTTGTTGGACGTCGGCTGTGACGGAGGAGGTGCAGTCGGAGAGGACTATCACGTCATAATCCAGCGACAGGGCGTCGTAGCAGGTTGTGCGGACGCAATTGGGGGTGGTCGTTCCGGCGAGGATGACGGTGTCAACGCCGAGGCGGCGGAGAAGAAGGTCGAGATTCGTCGCAAAAAACGCCGAAAAGCGCGGTTTCACGATGCAATAATCGCTCTCGGCGCGCTCAAATTCCTCCGGGAAAGCGTCGCTCATATACTCGGCGCAATCCTCGGAAAGGGGCTTGCCGCCGCTCAGCCACACTTCGCGGCGGCACTTTTCCACGTCGCTGCCGTCGGCCTTATAATGCCGCACGGCGAACACCACGTTCTGACCTGCGCCGCGGCATACGCGCAGCGCCTCACTGCATGCCTCCACCGTCGCCGCCGCCATCGGAATGCACAGCGGCGAGCGCGCGTTGATAAAGCCGCGCTGCATGTCAATCATGATAAGGGCGTATTTTTTCATCGGTTTTCACCTTTCGTTCGCTATATGCCCTTATCATGCCACACGCCCCGCGCCTTGTCAAGTCAGGCGGCGCACCGGGCGGACGTACTTCCAATAGCGGGTGCAGTCGTGGTAGAAATAGAACACGCGCTCCGGCTCGGTGTCGAGCGCGTACCCCGCCGCGGCGTAGTCAAACTCGGCCATCGCCTTTTCAATCATGGTCTCCACGGCCTGATTTTGCGTCTCAAAGTCGAACGGGCCGTGCTCGAACACGATGTACTCGCCCTCCGGCACGTCCATGAGGCGAAGCTGGCCGGGCACGGGGCCGCTGTAATCGGCCGGGAGGCGCACGCCGTAGCTCTCTGCCAGCGGTATCCCCCAGCTGCAAATTCGGCCGGTGGGTGCGTTGATGAAGCCCATTATCTGGCCGCTGCTGCTGTCGCTTTCCTCGCCGCCGAGGTCGTCAAGCTTGCCCGGAATCCCGGCGAGCAGGCCGCAAATTGTCTCGCAATCCTGACCCGGAATGAGGTTTTGCTTCTGCCAAAAATCCCAGTAGCCGACGCTTTCATAGTTGCGGATGTGGAGGAATTTGTGCGCGGGAATGGTGATGAAATAGGTTTTTATCTGCTGATTTGTGCTTTCCATTGAGGTCTCTCCTGCTTCTATTAAGTAGCAGTCAAAGGGGCGGATGAGCGTCCTGAGCACCACGGGCACAGGCGCGCGGCGGTATGCGCTGGGCGAGATGCCGTAGGCCTCCTCAAACGCGCGGGTGAACGCCTCGTTTGAGGAAAAGCCGTGGTCGAGCGCGATGTCGAGCAGTCCGCGCTCGCTGTCGCGCACTTGCACGAGGGCGAACGCCAGCCGCCGATAGCGCAGGTAGTCGCGCAGTCGCATGCCGGATATTTCGCGGAATTTGCGCGAGATGTGGCTCGGCGAATAGCCCAACTCGCGCGAAAGCGCGTCGAGCGTCACGGCGTCGCTTTGCTTTTGGCGGATGCTTTCGTCCAGCCTGTCCACAAGCTGTTGCACCTGTTTGTACCACGGGTTCATGTACGCACCTCTTTCTGCTCCGGAGATATTATAACAGCGCCCGCAGGCGCTTTCTTGATTTGCCTTGCGCAGATTATTATACTACGCCGAGCGTGGGACACGCAAGAGGACATAGATAAGCACCGGGGCATTTGCCCCGGTGCTTGGGTGGT
>CAZXVA010000121.1:0-2006 GCA_964644305.1 uncultured Oscillospiraceae bacterium | reverse complement strand
GCTCATTGTCCTTTATGCCGAGGCGCTCGCGGCGTGCCGCGCGCTCGGCGCGGTCAAGCGCGGCCTTGCGCTCGTCGCTCTTCTGCTTTTCAAAGGCCTGCATCTTTTTCTTGCTGGTGTTGACGTTCTTCTCGGTTTTGCCCTCGGCGCGCAGGCGCTCGGTCTCAAGGCGCTTGGCCTCAAGCTCTTTTTCGCGCTCGGTTCTGGCGGCGATGCGCTCGGCGTCTTCTTTGTCGAGCTTCTTGGTGTAAACCTTGGTGAGAATGAAGTCGCGAATCATGCCGAAAACGCTGTTGGCGATCCAGTAAACGCCCATGGCGGCGGGCATGACAAAGCAAATCCACACGCTCATCAGGGGCATCATGATGTTCATGCTCTTCATCGAGGCGGCGGCGTTTGCGTCGGCCTGCGGCTGAGAGGCGGAGGAAATCTTCATCGACGCCCAGGAGAGGGCGGCGGAGACAATCGGGATGAGGAACAGGCCAAAGGCCGGCAGCCACACGGACACGTCGGACCAATCGGTGTGGAACATGAAGTTCCATTCGGGCTGGCTGCCGAGGTTGAGGCCGAGGAAGTTGAAGTCAACGTTCAAAAGACCCTCAAGCTTGCCGGCAAGGGCGGACTGAAGCTCATTCCAGTGCTCATGGGCGAGGTTTGCGAGCTTGATTTCAAAATACGCGTCCTGCTTGGCGGGAATGGTGTAAAGCCCGGCATCGACAAAATAGGTCTGAATCGCGTCAACGACCTCCTGCGCCACGAACATCATGCGCGTGAGCGGCTGACGGATGACGGAATAGAGCGCGATGAGAATGGGGAACGGGATAAGAGACCACAGGCATCCGCTCATGGGGCTTGCGCCGTTTTCGGCGTAAAGCTTCTGCATTTCTTGGTTGAGCTTTTGGGGGTTGCCCTCATGCCGACGCTGAAGCTCCTGCATTTGGGGCTGGAGGCGGGAGGTGCGCATCATGCCCTTTTTGCTCTTGGCCATGAACGGGGTGAGGATAAGGTTGACGACCAAAGCGAAAAGGATGACGGACCAGCCGTAGTTTCCGGTCAGCTCATAGAGCTTGACCATAAGCCATGCGAAAGGCTTGGTGATTGCTGCCCACATAGTTTCTCCTCATGGAAGCGGCGAATACGGCACTTTTGCGCCGGGGCATCATCGCTTCCTCATGTGTGTAGTTTTTAATTGAATAGGTATGTGCTTGCACCGCACTCACGGCACGGGGTCATAGATGTCATAGTCCTTCCCGTGGAAGGGGTGGCATCTCAAAATGCGCCGGAGAGCCAACACGCCGCCTTTCAAGGCGCCGTATTTTTCAATGGCTTCAAGCGCGTACTGCGAGCAGGTGGGGACAAAGCGGCAGCAGGGCGGGCGAGAGGGGGAAATATACCGGCGGTAAAACCGAATGAGGGCGAGCATGAAGTTTTTCACGGTGTCGCCTCACTCCCTTGTGAGATTGAGCTTGGAGCATGCGTTCATAAACGCGGCTTCAAGCTTTTTGTATTCCGCGCCCACGCAGCGGGTCCTCGCGACGATGACGATGTCCCACCCGGATTTGAGCGCGGGGGAATTGAGCCGGTAAATTTCGCGCAGCCGACGGCGCACGCGGTTGCGCACAACGGCGTGGCCGAGCTTGACGGAAACGGTGTAGCCCACACGGTTCACGCCCCTGCCGTTTTTGCGGCAGTACACCGCGAGGTATGCGTTGACCGTGCTTTTGCCCTTGGAGTAAAGCCGCCTGAAATCGCTGTTCTTTTTTAGAGTACATCTGACGTTCAAGCGAGCCGCTCCTTTGCCGAATTTTCAACATTTCGGGAAACACCTAAAGGGCGGATTGCTCCGCCCTGAAAATATTCCCTTTTAATCCCTGCTCACGTGCCGGAAGATCAGTAGCTGAGCTTTGCTCTGCCCTTGGCTCTGCGGCGGGCGAGGACCTTGCGGCCGTTGGCGGTGGACATTCTCTTGCGGAAGCCGTGCTCTTTCTTGCGCTGACGCTTCTTGG
>CAZXVA010000120.1:0-2079 GCA_964644305.1 uncultured Oscillospiraceae bacterium | reverse complement strand
TTCTGACAATTCTGTCCCTTACCTTCCTGCGGCCACTGATGCGGTTTATGAACACGCCGGAAGCCCTCTTTGACCAGTCCTATGCCTATATTTCGGTCATCTGCGGCGGAATGCTCACCACTATGGGCTACAATATGTTCGCCTCCATCCTCCGGGCCATGGGCAACAGCCGCTCGCCGCTGTATTTTCTGATTCTGTCCTGCATCCTGAACATTGTGCTGGATCTGCTGTTCGTCGTGGGCTTCGAGTGGGGCATCTCCGGTGCCGCCATTGCCACAGTGCTGGCCCAGCTGGTCAGTGCCGTTGCCTGCGGCATCTTCGTTCTGCGCAATTACCGGGAATACCTGCCCGGACGGGAGGACTTCCGGGTGCCCATGTCCATGATCTCCACCCTGCTCTCCACGGGCTTCTCCATGGCACTGATGTCCAGCCTGGTGGATGGAGGCTCCGTAATCTTCCAGCGGGCCAACAATATGCTTGGAGAGGTCTTCATCACCGCCCATGCTGCCGCCAGGAAAATCCTGGTGATCATGCTCCAGCCCCTGGCAACCATTGCCGTGGCCACATCCACCTTTGTGGGCCAGAACTGGGGCGCGAAAAACGGTACCCGTGTTCAGACCGGGCTGAAGCGTTCCCTCGCCCTGGAGCTGGGCTGGGGCCTGTTCGGTGCTGCCTTCGTGTGGCTCTTTGGCAGCGGGCTGGTCCGGTTCACAACCGGCACCTCCGACCCGGAGATCATCCAAAGCGCGGTGCTGAGCCTTCGCATTCAGTTTTCTCTGTTCCCCTTCCTGGGGGTGCTGTTCTGTCTGCGCAATGCCATGCAGGCCATGGGCCAGAAGCTGGTGCCGGTGCTCTCCAGCTGCATCGAGCTGGCCATGAAGGTTCTCTCCGCAAACCTGCTGATCCCCAGTCTGGGCTTTTTGGGGACCTGCGTCACGGAGCCCAGCACCTGGGTTTTGATGACGCTGTTCCTGACCGTCGTCTACCTGAGCAAGCGCAAAAAGCTCTTCGCCTCCCTCCAGGCGGGATAAGAAAAGCGGCCCTGTGTGGCCGCCCCCTGCATTGGGCATTGAAAACGGGCGTGCCGATAATGGCACGTGCACTTGCCAAGAAAAAGTCGACACTAAAAAGAGGATAACTACGCAAAGCCCAGTTCGGTTCTGAACCGTTCCCCGTCAAGTGGACAGTGAAATAAAATAAACACGCTATACTTCCGGTAGCCGAGTTGGTTACCGGAAGTCGTTTTAAGGAAGCACGGCACTGCGGTGCCGTGGGAACCTCAGGAAATGACAGGACTTTTCGTCCAGCCATTTCCTGAGGTTTTGTCTCCCAAGTAGCTTTCCAAACATTCCAGATAAGCCTTCTCTGGCACGCCCCATTTTCGATGGACCCACCCAGCAGCCTGTTCTTTTAATTCCGGACGCTGTCTCAGTGTGATATATATAAAGTGAGACATTGTTTTTCCTCAAACTACATCCAACAGATCTGCAAAAGCAGCCAGACTATATGTCGCTTTCCCGCTTGCTGCGGCGGGGCCAAGTCCAGCGCTATCGAAGCCGCCTGCTTCTGCTGCTTGAAGCCCTGCCAAAGCATCTTCCACGACCAGACACTTCACAGGTTCCAAATCCAGCATTTCTGCTGCCATAGCAAATACCTGGGGGTCAGGTTTCGAGCGTTGGATATTATTGCCGTCGGAGATTGCATCAAAGAAATCTGCCAGTCCGATCCGCTCCAGAATCAGAGGGGTATTTTTGCTGGAAGAACCGATGGCCAGCTTCAGGCCCTTCTGCCGCAGCGCATTCAGCGTATCCCGAACCTCGTCAGACAGATCATTTGTGGTCATGGATTGCAGGTAGGTTCTGTACAGATCGTTTTTCTTTGTAGCCAGAGTCACTTTCTCTTCCTCGCTCAGCGCATGGCCATGATATTCCTCAAGAACGATATCCAGACTGGCCATCCGGGAAACGCCACGGAGGCGGTCGTTCTTCGTCTCATCGAAGGGAATGTTCAGAGCGTCCGCCAGCGCCTTCCATGCCAGAAAATGGTAATGATCTGTAAAGCAGATTACACCATCCAAAT
>CAZXVA010000119.1:0-2104 GCA_964644305.1 uncultured Oscillospiraceae bacterium | reverse complement strand
CTCCAGTGGTGGGTCGCGGTGCTGATGTACCTGGGTGCAGTGGCGCTGATAGTGCTGATTGTATACGTCAACGACGCCGAGCGCCGCATCCCCGTGCAGTACGCCAAGAGAGTCGTCGGACGCAAGATGTACGGCGGCCAGAGCACGCATCTGCCCATGAAGGTGAACATGTCCGGCGTCATGCCCATAATCTTCGCCCAGTCCATCGCCTCCCTGCCCGCGACCATCGCGGCCTTCACCGGGAGCAGCACCGACAGCTGGATTATGCGCGCATTCGACACCAGCTCCATCACCTACGCAATTATCTACTTCCTGTTGATAATCTTCTTTGCTTACTTCTACTCCACGATACAGTTCAATCCCATTGAAGTAGCAAACAACCTCAAGAAAAACGGCGGCTATATCCCCGGCTTCCGTCCGGGCAAGCCCACCAGCGAATTCATCCAGAGAGTCCTCAACAAGATCACCCTCTTCGGTGCGATTTATCTGGGCATAATCGCCGTGGTACCTATCCTCGTATCTCACTTCAGCTCCACCGCAGCTCTCACCGGGCTTTCCCTCGGCGGCACCTCGATTATCATCGTGGTCGGCGTCGCGCTCGAAACCGTGCGCACGCTTGAGGCCGAGCTGATGATGCGCAACTACAAGGGCTTCCTGTCCTGATAGGAGCGGCAATGAGGCTTATACTTTTGGGCGCCCCCGGCGCCGGAAAGGGTACTCAAGCAGAGATACTCAGCCGGATACTCAGCGTACCGACAATTTCCACAGGCAACATCCTGCGGGCGGCCATCAAGGATGGCACGCCCGTGGGACTCAAGGCGGAGGCGTATATCAACGCAGGGCAGCTCGTCCCCGATGAGGTCATAATCGGCATCATCAAAGAGCGCCTCGCGAAACCCGATTGCGCCAACGGCTATATCCTCGACGGCGTCCCGCGCACCGTCCCCCAGGCCGAGGCCATGGAGGAAATGGGTGTGGAGATAGACTGCGCACTGTCCATTGAGATAGAGGACGAGGTCATCGTCAAGCGCATGTCCGGCCGGCGCACCTGCCGCGATTGCAGCGCGACCTTCCATGTCGTGTCCAACCCTCCGAAAAAAGAGGGCGTGTGCGACTTTTGCGGGGGCGAGCTGACCATCCGCAAGGACGACGCGGAGGAAACCGTGAAAGCCCGTCTTGAGACCTTCCACAGAGACACCGAGCCGCTCAAGGCCTTTTATGAGGCCAAGGGCAAGCTCAAAACCGTGGAAAATCAGCCGAGCATTGAGGCTACTACGGCCGCAATAGTTGAGAAACTGGGGCTTTAATATGTCCGATCACATCATCATTAAATCCCCGCATGAGCTGGAGCTGATGCGTCAGGCCGGTAAGATAACGGCGGGCGCGCGTTCAATCGCGCGGCAGGCCATTGCCGACGGCGTGACGACAAAGCAGATAAACAAATGCGTACATGAGTTCATTGTGAAATCGGGCGCCAAGCCGACCTTTTTGGGTTACGGCGGCTTTCCGGCCAGCGCCTGTGTTTCCGTCAACGACGAGGTGATCCACGGCATTCCCGGCAAGCGCGTGATTCACGCGGGGGACATTGTCTCGGTCGATGTGGGCGCGACCTACAAAGGCTTTGTCGGCGACTGCGCGGGCACTTACGCGTGCGGCGAAATAAGCGAAGAGGCCAAAAAGCTCATCGAAGTGACGCGGCAGGCCTTTTTCGAGGGCATCAAATTCGCCCGCGTCGGATACAGAGTGTCCGACATCGGCGCGGCGATTCAGGATTACGCCGAGAGCCACGGCTACGGCGTTGTGCGCGACTATGTCGGGCACGGCGTGGGGCACGTGATGCACGAAGCGCCCGAAGTGCCCAACTACCGCACGGGGCGCAGACCCGACCCCAGACTCGTCAAGGGCATGACCATCGCCGTCGAGCCGATGATTAACATCGGCGGGTACGAGGTGCGTGTGCTGGACAACGACTGGACGGTCGTCACGGCGGACGGGACGCTCTCGGCACATTACGAGAACACCATCGCCATCACCGACGGAGAAGCGGAAATACTCACGATGGCAGAGGACATCTAAAAACCGACTTTGGAGGAAAATTTACTTT
>CAZXVA010000118.1:0-2174 GCA_964644305.1 uncultured Oscillospiraceae bacterium | reverse complement strand
TGTTTATTATATTCTGTAAATAATATTATGTATATGTTCATAGTAAAAACACCTGTGGTGGGCACAGGTGTTTTTATTGGGTTATATAATTATTATTTGTGGTTGCTTATGGTTTATTATCTTTTTTTGCTTTGCAGATTTGGTCACATTTTGGGTGCCCTTAAGGGGAAGCATTTTTCGTGCGTTTTTGTTTGGTGTTCTATTGGGAATTAGGGTTAGAACGAGGTTAGGCAGAAAAGGCAGACCGCGCCGCGTGTTGCGGCGCGGGTGGACTCTCTCAGTCAGCGGCAAAGCCGCTGACAGCTCTCTCTCAGAGAGAGCCAAGTGGTGGGGCATTTTAAGCGTTCTATTTTGGTATAGTGATAAACGCAGAATGGTGTGACCCTCTTCCGCGATGTCGGCGCGGCCTCATCGGTCAGCCTTGCCGCTGACTGCTCTCTCAGGGGGGAGAGACGAAGGGGGTGGAGTTGCTTTGTTTGAATCATTTATCAAACCGGCGGGCGTAGCCGCAGCGGCGGCAGAGGGGTTCTTGGGCGGTGTGGGCGGAGAAGCCGTTGTAAATGGCTTGGGCGCGGGGGGTGGAAAGAATGTCGTCAAGGGTGGAGTCAAAAAGATTGCCGAGGGCAAGCTCGCCGTCATGGTCGAGGCAGCATGGGACGACAGTGCCGTCGACAAGGACGCCGATTTGGTCGCGCAGGGCATAGCAAAACACGCGCTCTCCCCCGTCGTGCGCCGTCATGTCCGGCCAATCGAATTTCTCGCCGGATTCGAGATAAACGCGGTCGGCCAAGGCGCGGCTTTGGCGGCTGGGTCGCCACGGGGGCGGGAAATGCGCGGCGAGTGCGGCCTCAATGTCACCATTGAGCGCGTCAAGGCCGTTTTCGTTCCAAAGGCGCAGGACGCAGAGCTTGCCAGAGGCGTTCATCGCCTCGGCAAAGGCTGCACATCGGTTTACATAATCCTTTAATCTTCCCCCGCTGTTGGCCTCAAAGGACTGGAGAGAGACATTGACCTTGTGGACGCAAGCGGAATTGAGCAGCGCGTGGGCACGTTCGGGGAGAAGCGTGCCGTTGGTGGTGATGATGACGCGAAAGGCCAGACTTTCCGCGATGGAGAGCAGCTCCGGCAATTCGGGGTGCAAAAGCGGCTCACCCATGAGATGAAAATAAATATAATCACTATACGGCCTGACGCGCGCGGCGAGGACGGCAAACTCCCCCGCCGACATGAAGCGCGGCGGGCGCGCCGTGCCGGGGCAGAACGCACAAGCGAGGTTGCAGACATTTGTGATTTCGAGATAGACCTTTTTGAAACGCATGGCGGCCTCCGAAAAAGATGATACAAACGGCTCGGACAAAGCGTCGTCCGAGCCGCAGTTAGCTATGAAACGTAAATCGGCGTAATTATTATCTCCTGCCGTCTGCCTAAATCAGAACATGCCGGAAAAGCCGGGGAGGCCGCCGTTGAGCTTGGCCATGGACTGGCTGGTTTTGTCATCGGCGAGCTTGAGAGCGCCGTTGACCGCGGCGAGAATCATGTCCTGAAGCATTTCGACATCATCGGGGTCAATGACTTCGGGGTCAATCTCGATGGACTGGAACTCGCGCGTGCCGACGATCGTGGCCTTGACCGCGCCGCCGCCCGCAGTAAACTCAAACTTGGTCGACTCAAGCTCCTGCTGCATTTTCATGAATTCCTGCTGCATTTTCTGAGCCTGTTTCATCATGTTCATCTGACCGCCGCCGGGATAGCCGCGGAATCCGCCTTTTGCCATTTTTGTGTCCTCCGTAAAAATAAGATTTTTATATGAAACGAACTTCTTTGAACTGCTTTAGCTCCTCTACGCTGCGCGCGGCGCTTGAGGCGTCGTTCAGCTCTTCGAGGGTGGCGCGCATGTCGCGGCCGCAGACGGCTTTGGCCGCGGCGGCGAAGCGCTCAAGCACCTCCGGGCGGTTGAAGCGCCCGTAAACAAAGCCGGGAATGCACGAGATTTTGAGGGTGTTGCCGCTGACCGTGCCGCGGATTTTGGCCGCATCTTCAAGCGTGAAGCGCAGATCCGGCGGGAGCTTGGGCGCGGCGGCGGCGCATATCGCCGACCATGTCGCGCCGTCGGTGGCGTCCGGCGCGGCGCTGACCGCCGGGGCTGTGACCGGGGGCGGGGTGGGGTCAACCGG
>CAZXVA010000117.1:0-2435 GCA_964644305.1 uncultured Oscillospiraceae bacterium | reverse complement strand
TCGAGTGCGGCAGCTGCGCGTACAACTGCCCGGCGAGAATGCCGCTGACTCACGCATTCAAGACCGCCAAGCTCATGTTCCAGGCCAAGGCCGCCAAGGAAAAGGCCAAGGCCGAGGCAGAAGCGGCAAAGGAGGCAAACAAATGAGCGACAACAAAGTTAAAATAGTTCTTGACGTCGCGTACCAGCCGCAGGTCAGAACCGAGACCGACACAAGGCGCATTATGATTGACGTCATCCTCGCGCTGATGCCGGCGCTGATAGTGTCCATTCTCCAGTTCGGCTGGAGGCCGCTGGGTGTGGCAGTGGTGAGCATGCTGTCGGCAGTGTTCTTTGAGTGGGCCTACCGCAAGCTGATGAAAAAGTCGAACACCATCGGCGACTGCTCGGCCGCGCTGACCGGCCTTCTCATGGCAATGACCATGCCGCCCACGTCCCCGCTGTGGCTTCCCATCAGCGGCAGCTTCTTCGCCATCGTCGTCGTCAAGCAGCTTTACGGCGGCCTCGGCAAAAACTTCCTCAACCCGGCGCTGGCGGGTCGTGCATTCCTCATCGCCTCTTACGCAAACCACATGACCTCCTGGGCCGTCCCCAACTCGCTCAAGGGCATTGTCGACGGCACGACAATGGCCACCCCGATGACCTATATGTACACGGGCGAGGCCATGCCGGATTACATCAACTTCACGAACATGTTCCTGGGCAACATGCCCGGCTGCATAGGCGAGATCAGCGTTCTCGCACTTCTCATCGGCGTCATCTACCTCTTCGCGCGCAAGGTCATCACCTGGCGCATCCCCACCTCGTTTGTGGCAACTGTCGTCGTGCTGACGTTCGCGTTCGGCCACGAGGGGTACTCCCGTGTTGACTGGGTGATGTACAACCTCTTCTGCGGCAGCCTGCTGCTCGGCGCGTTCTTCATGGCGAATGACTACGCCACCAGCCCCGTCACTGCCGGCGGTCAGCTGCTCTACGGCTTCGGCTGCGGCGCGATAACGGTGCTTATCCGCTACTTCGGCAGCTATCCCGAGGGCGTGAGCTACGCCATTCTCATCATGAACCTTTGCACCTGGGCCATTGACAAGGCATTCCGCCGCCACCAGTTCGGCGTGACCAAAGAGGACATCGCCGCCGAGAAGGCCGCAAAGAAAGCGGCAAAGGAGGGTGCATAATGAATAAGATAATCAAGCTCGCCCTTGTTCTTTTCCTCGTGTGCGCAATAGTCGCGGGCGTGTTGGCCGCGGTTGACCTCATCACCCGTGACAAAATCGCCGAGCAGGATCAAATCAAAACCGAAAAGGCATACGCCGCGGTTCTCGCGTCGGAGGGCTATGAAGACGTCGATTATGACGCGTCCGCGTTCCCGACGGTTGAAAAAATCGCCAAGGCCACCGGCGGCGAGGGCTACGTCGTGACGACGACCTTCTCCGGCGCACAAGGCAGCATCACGATGGCCGTGGGCGTTGACGGGGATGCAAAATGCACCGGCATTTCGATCATCTCCCACGCGGAGACCTCCGGTCTCGGCGCAAAGGCCGCCGAGCAGAGCGATTTCGGCACCAGCTGGCGCGCAAGCTTCGTCGGACAGGGCGAGGACATTGCGCTGGTGAAGAAGGGCGGCCAGATTGACTCCATCACCGCCGCCACCATCACCTCCGACGCTGTTGTCGGTGCTGTTTCCACCTGCATCAAGGCCGTGGAATCTTTGGGTTAAGGAGGCAAGCTGAATGAATATCAAAAAACAGTTCACGGAAGGCCTCATCACCAACAACCCCGTGCTGGTTCAGCAGATAGGCATGTGCGCCACCATGGCAATCACGACCTCGCTGTTCAACGGCGTGGGCATGGGTCTGTCCGTTCTCATCATTCTCACCTGCTGCAACGTCGTCATTTCGGCAATGCGCAAAATCATCCCCGATGAAATCCGTCTTGCGATTTTCGTCGTGGTCATCGCGGGCTTCGTCACGATAGTCGACCTGCTGCTGCAGGCGTTTGTGCCGGCGCTCAGCTCGGCGCTGGGCGTGTTCATCCCGCTTATCGTCGTCAACTGCATCATCATCGGCCGCGCAGAGGCGTTCTGCCAGAAGATGCCCGTGGGCCCGTCGTTCTTCGACGGCATATTCCAGGGCTTGGGGTACACGTGCGTGCTCGTCATCATGTGCGTTGTGCGTGAGTTCCTCGGCTCGGGGCGCTTCGGCGGCGGTCTCATTGACCTTGCCAGAGGCATCACGCTCGACGGCACGGGCGCAGGCATTCAGATTTTCGCCGAGGACTTCGGCGCGACGATACTCATCATGCCGTTCGGCGGCTTCCTCACGCTCGGCTGCCTCATCGCCGTGATGCAGTACGCCCTCAAAAAATCCGCAAAGAAAAAACAGCTCGCCGAAGAGGCTGCAAAGGAGGCTGAGGAATAATGCTGACTAACATTCTCTCCAT
>CAZXVA010000116.1:0-2471 GCA_964644305.1 uncultured Oscillospiraceae bacterium | reverse complement strand
CAAAAAAAGCGGTAGCCTCTGAAAGGAACATTTCAGAGGCTTCTCTACCGATGTCGGTCAAAAGGCCTTTCAGCTCAGGATACGGCATGGAATAGCGCTGGCTGAGGTATCTCAGCGATGCGCCAAGCTCGCCATGTGGGCCGCCGTATTGCGAGATGATGAACTTTGCAAGCGCGGGGTTCGGATTTTTTATCCTGATGGGGTATTGCAGCTTCTTTTCATATATAAACATTTCTCAGCCCTCCGTTTCGCGCTTATAGTCCCAAGGCCACGGGTCGTCCGGCCAGACATAAGAGGCCGCGCCCAGCATGTCGGAGTGCGTTATCGGCCCGCAAAGGCGGGTATAGCGCTCATGAGCCTCTTTTTTCAGCGCCAAAAAGGTCTGGTACATCTGAAAAGCCTCGGCATCATCGCGGTGGGTGTCGAGATATAAAGACAGCTCGTGCGCGACAAAGCACACGGCCTGAAGCTCGGTGAGCGGAGTTTGAGCGACGTCGTTGTTGACTATATTCATAAACGGCAAATCAAGGCCGGGGAAAAGAGTGCCGCGCGAAAGAGCCTCGGCGGACTCATACGCGGGGGTCGCCGCGCGCTGCATGGGGACATACGCCGCCGCGAGCGGGGCGTTTTCCGGCAGTGCACCGTATCTATACGCGTTATCGGACTTTTTTGCGGTCAATTTGATTCCTCCCAAGGGTGAATTGCACCCTTGGGCTATTCTATTCGCGCCTGCGGCAAAAGGTTCAGCCGCCCCGTCATTCGGAGCGGCTGAATCGAGCTTAAATCATTATATCAGACTATCATTGCGGCAAAATCCTGCTCGCTGATTATCTTGATGCCGAGGGCTTCGGCCTTGGTGAGCTTGCTTCCGGCGTTTTCACCGGCGAGGACATAATCCGTCTTTTTCGACACGGACGAGCTTGTTTTCCCGCCGAAGCTTTCGATAATCGCGGCGGCCTCGTCGCGGGTGTGGTTTTCGAGCGTGCCGGTGAGGACGAAGGTGAGCCCGGCAAAGCGGTCATCCTGCTTTTCGTCGTTGGATTTGAAGCTGACCCCGGCGACGCGCAGTCTTTCGACGAGGTGCATGGATTGGGGATTTTTGAACCACTCGGTGATGAAGTGCGAGGTGATTGCACCGATGTCGGGCAACTCTGTGAGCGCGGCCTCGTCCGCTTCAATGAGGCTGTCCAAATCATCGAAATGCGCGGCGAGCACCTTGGCCGCTTTTTGACCGACCTGGCGAATGCCAAAGCCGCACAAAAGGCGCGCCAGACCCGCGTTCTTGCTCTTTTCCACGGCGGCGAGGAGATTGTCGGCAGATTTTTTGCCCATGCGGTCAAGCGCGGCAACGCTTTTCGCGTCGAGATAATATAAATCCGCCGCAGAGTTGACAAGGCCGCTTGAAATCAGACTTTCGCACACGGAAATACCGAGGCCGTCAATGTCCATTGCCTCGCGCGAGGCGAAATGCGCGATGTTGCGCAGTCTTTGCGCGGGGCACTCCGGGCTTGTGCAGCGCAGTGCCACGCCGTCCTCGTCGCGCACGACGGGCGAGCCGCACTCCGGACAGGTGTCCGGCATAGTGAACGGGACACTCCCCTCCGGGCGCTTTGCCTTGTTGACCGACAGGACCTCCGGGATTATCTCCCCTGCCTTTTGCAAAAGCACCGTGTCCCCGATTCGCAGGTCAAGGCGGTCGATATTGTCCTGATTATGCAGCGTCGCGGCGGAAACGGTCGTCCCGGCGAGGCGTACAGGCTCAACAATCACCTTCGGCGTCAAAACGCCGGTGCGTCCGACTTGAATGACAATGTCGACAACGCGGCTTTCCTTTTTCTCCGGCGGGTACTTGAACGCAACCGCCCAGCGCGGCGCTTTGGCCGTGCTGCCCAGTGCCTCGCGCTGGGTAAGGGAGTTTATCTTGATGACGGCGCCGTCCATTTCGTAGGGCAGCTCTCCCCTGTTTTCGCCCAGCCACTCGATGCGCTCAACGCAATCTTTGATGTTGTCAAAGCGCTTGTAGGGTATCACGGGGAAGCCCATTTCGCGCATGGCGTCAAGCGTTTCAACATGCGTGAGGTATTTGTCGTCAGAGGAATACTGCATGTTGAAAAAGATGATGTCCAGCTTGCGCGAGGCCGCGACCTTGGGGTCAAGCTGGCGCATCGACCCGGCGGCGGCGTTGCGCGGGTTTGCGAGAAGCGGCTCGCCGTTTTTCTCGCGCTGTTCGTTGAGCTCATTGAAAACGGCCTTGGACATATAAACCTCACCGCGAACGATGAGCCTTTCGGGCGCGCCCTCAATGCGCAGCGGGAGCGAGCGCACAGTGCGCAAATTCTCCGTCACGTTTTCGCCGACAAGGCCGTTGCCGCGCGTCGCCCCGCGCACGAAAACTCCGTTTTCATACTCCAGCGACATGGAAAGGCCGTCAACCTTCGGCTCAACGGAGTAATCATGCGGCGCGACAATGG
>CAZXVA010000115.1:0-2524 GCA_964644305.1 uncultured Oscillospiraceae bacterium | reverse complement strand
TTATTCTCTACGCCCTTATACTACGGTTACGCCCTCGGCGCTTTTCACGGCGGAGCAATGCTGCACAAGCGCGTCTATATCGTCAATTGAGATGCCGCGCGTCATTTTCAGTGTCAAATCATATGTAATATAGCCGTCCTCGCGGCGGGTTATGCTGCTGGAGAGTATTTGCGCGTCCCACTCGGCAAGCTGGGCGCGCACCTGCGGCTCAAATTCATCGTCATTGCGCACGGTGAAGCGCAAGCGGTTTGTGGTGAACGAATCCGCACCCACGGTGAAGCGGTGCATGACAACCTGAAAAAGCGCAATAAGGAGCGTGACAAACACGCCCACAACGTACATTCCCCCGCCGAGGGCAAGGCCGATGCCCGCCGTTGCCCATATGCCCGCCGCCGTTGTAAGCCCCTTTACGGTGTTGCCGTTTTTGAAGATAACACCCGCGCCGAGAAAGCTTATTCCGCTCACAACCTGCGCGGCAATACGCGCAGGGTCTGCCCCGCGTGTGCCGTTGAAAACCTCGCCCCCCGCATTCGTGAGGTCGGCAAAGCCGTATTTAGAGACTATCATTATAAGCGCGCTTGCACAGCACACGATGATATGCGTGCGTATTCCGGCCTCTTTGAAGCGCTTGCTGCGCTCAAAGCCGATGCACGCCCCACACAGGCAGGCAAGCAGGATACGCGCCATGAAGTCAAGGTTTTGTATAAGGGTGAATTGGCTGTTAAAATATCCGGAAAGCGTCATTATTCGTTGTTCTCCTCTCGATGGTGCGTTTTTCTCTCTTTGCACAGACGGCGCAGTGCGCGCTCGTTCCAGTCCTCGTCATCTGCCAAGAGCGGCGATATACCCGTGCTCGTTCTATGTCCCGAATAAAGGCCGAGCGCGGCGCGCATGGGCGGCGTATCGTAGATATCGAAGTATTCGTCCTCGTCCACACGCCTCATCTCCCTTGACAAATGCTGTATTTGATGCTACTATCATACGCAAACTAGCAATTAAGTCAAATTATGATTTTGTTTAGATATATAACAAAAATTTATGGAGGCTGTCATGCTCGACCCAAAGCTGTATACGCTTTTAGCGGTGTATGAAGAGAAAAACTATACCAAGGCGGCGCGCGCTCTGTCGGTCACGCAGCCCGCCATCAGCCAGCACATCAAGGCGCTGGAGCAGGAGCTGGGTATACGCATTTTTGAGCGCATAGACGGCAGCTTTGTCGTGACAAAGCAAGGCATGGAAGTCATTAAATGCGCCAAAAAGCTCTCCGGGTTATACAGCAATCTGCGCCAAAGCCTTTCCAGCTCCGGCGGGCTGAGCGCGCACTTGACCGTAGGCATTACCCATACCGCCGAGAGTAACCCCATCGCCGAGGCGCTTGCAAAATACAGCTCCGAAAACGAGGGCATAAGCATAAAAATGATTACTGACACTATAAGCAATCTTTATACAATGCTCAAAACCTACGAGCTGGATTTGGCCATAGTCGAGGGGCGCATCAATGACCCCAAGATAAGATATCTTCTTCTCGACACGGATTATCTTGTCCTTGCTGTTTCCGTGTCGCACCCCTTTGCCAAGCGCAGCATGGTTACGCTCAACGAGTTAAAGCGCGAGCGCATGATTTTGCGCCTGCCGGATTCCAACACCCGCGCGCTTTTTGATGCGCATTTGGAGAGCAACAACATGAGCCTCAATGACTTCAACGTCGTTTTGGAGCTTGACAACATCGCCACGATAAAGGATCTTGTGCGGCGGGATTTCGGCGTGTCGGTGCTGGCAAAGAGCGTGTGCTTGGATGAGCTTAAAAAGGGCAAAATCGCCGTTTTGCCCGTTGAAAACCTGAGCATGATGAGAGAAATCAACATCGCCTATCACGATGATTTCACCCAGTTTGATATACTCCATGACATTATGAAGATTTACACCGAGACCCTGCGTATATACACCTAATATAGTTTAAGCACCCGGAGCGCTTTTTGTGAGCGTTTCCGGGTGCACGTAGTTTTTATGCTGACGGGCGCAATCTCCACCCTCGGCACGTATGACATCAACAATGTCGGCTCTCACAAGCTCGCTTTTAACCGCCTTGGCGAGAGCCGAGCGCACCGAGAACATATTCGTCCGCGTCTCGCATTCCGATTCCCAAGGCACAGCGGAAGAGGTTTACACGTTGAAATAAGGCGAAACGCGCATTCGTGTCGTTTAGTGCAAAAATCGCGAAATTATTCGCGCAAATTTACACGAATATTTCCGAAAAAGTCACACTAAACGACACGAAACATATTATTGCAAGCCAAAAGTATATAAAAACATCTGCAAGCGCCGTGTTTGCAGATGTTTTTATATCGAAATGTTCATCTTTGCTCTGCGTATTATGTATTAATCAATATTCCATTAACGGGGCGGAGCCGTCGTCGTTGCATTTGGTGATAGAGCGGATTTCGGCGGGGTAGCTGTAGGTGTCGCTGACGCGGACGGTGAATTTATCGCCCACCTTTTTGCCCAGCACTTCCTGCCCGAACGG
>CAZXVA010000114.1:0-2591 GCA_964644305.1 uncultured Oscillospiraceae bacterium | reverse complement strand
CTCATTATTTTTATAATTACATTATAGCAAAAATGTCAGATAAATCAACAAAAAACGACCGTGCCTTGCGACATGGTCATCTTTATATCATAATTTTTCAGCTTGTAATATACACTAAAGAAGCATTCTACTATCGTTTCTTCTGGGATCTGAAGTATAGGGCAAACAAAATTGTCTTTTCCCCCATCCTTGCCGACGCATTTTATGAAGTGACCGGAATTGCCCTTGAGGGTTCGACCGCGGCAAAGCGGCAGATAATCAAATCTACTGCTCGCGAGTACGCGTATTCCATGAGCAAGCTTCCTCAACTACAAGCAGAGGCTTCAAAGGCACTGACAGAGCATTCAAGAGCAGAGAGCGAGAGACAATCGGATTTGGAAACAGCCGCAAACGCTCCATACGATTCGTACATACGCGGTATTATCGAACACGGCGGCAATTACTCCGAAGCCGGAGAAATTGCACGTAATCCGCAATTACGCGCAGTGTGGGAACGCATGACCGGTGCGAATCTTCCAAACACCACGAACAAAGCGCGCAAAATGATTATGAGCACGCGCATGGACGTTCCCACTTCTCAAATGTGGCAACCGTCACAAGTGGAAACGCAAACAAGCCTTGTAGCCGAGACGCAACCCATAGGGGATATCTCAACACCACCCGCGGCGCAAAACGTTAAACAGGGCGATTCTGACGCGTTAAACAGTGCTATAAATTATAATAGTAGGGAGGCACAGACAGCAGCACCCTCGCAAGCGCAAAAAAATACCGCCCCCACGCAGGAGACGGTAGAGAACACTATAATGCGAGAATCCGATTTGCCTGATTATATGGCAACGGGGGTCAGACAGCACGTCAGAAACGCCAAGGACGCGCAGTTGAAAAACGGTGGAAGTCCGATTTTGACAACCATAGAGCAGATTAAAGGCTTCATACGTTCATCCCTGCGTGGAGAGACGGCCGACATGATTAAAGGTTATGGCAAGGTCGGCAGCAGAATGGCGCAAGATATCTCCGATTCGTCTGACGGCAAAACTGACGTGCGCGGGTATTATCTTGAGCTTGACGGGAACAGGATTCGGCACATGAAAGACCACGTTGACACCGATTCAGATGGGAGAAATGTTCCCCTCACGAGTGCGCAAGCTGAACAGCTTACGGAGTACATAGATAATTATGACGAAGTCCTTGATGTGTTGACACGCAAGGACGGAAGCACAAAGGTTTATTTGAGTAAGGATACGGGAGACGGACACGTTGTTATAGTTGAGCTTGTGTCAAAAGGCCGGCAGTCATTGCAACCGGTGACAGCGTGGCAAAACACATACGAAGCATTTGAAAATATATGGGGTAAAAAGAAAGAGGTCGACTCCGCATCCCAAGACGGGCAAACGCCAATCTCACGTGGATACCAGCCAACCTCTGACAGTGGAGGGCAAGCCAATCCACCCAGTCTTGCACCCGTCGGTGACACTGGGGCTATCTCTCCGCCGATTACGAACGCGCAACAAGACGCGAACGTTGAGGACGTCTCCTCTGATATCAGTATACCCACGGACACGCAGAATGTCAAGCAGAATTTTGAGGGAGAGAAAACAGAGTATCGCTCGAACCTCGGCAAGGGCAATGGAACGCGCACAACGCAGACCGTGGAGACGATAAACAATGCCGACATTACCACGGATGCGCGGAGAGAGCAGATAAGTCCGTATGTTAAGAACGGCAAATTTGACTATATCCCTGATACCAACAAGGCGCAGACTGAAAGAGCTGCGCGAAGTATAGCACGCAATGGTTGGTCAGAATCCGCAAAAGACTTTCACGACGCTGTTATCAAAGGGAAATCGGGCAACTTGCCTTGTCTGAAGCGTGTTGTATACATGACCAATATACTTTACCTGCGGCAACTCTCATTCTAAATGAAGATCCACAAACACCACATACAATCTTTTTCTTTAGTCGATAACGCTCTTTATGGTCGTTAACATTTTTAGTATTTTTTCTACTATGACTTAATTCTTGCGCAGCCTCAAATATAGCTTCATCGATTATCCAACAATGAGAATTTTCAACATAATATTGAGGATATTCACCTCGGTTTTTTCGCTGTACTCTTGGCAAGGTATGTGTAGAAAAGCTTTTTTGCCAAAGAGAATTGCCAGTATACTTTTCGTTATCGATTATATATCCAATTGTACTTCGTGACCACAGTCTTGATTTCCCATCTTTTTTGTACATAACTCCGGCCTGATTTAATTCGTTGGCTATCGTGTCAAAGCTTTTTCCTGCAATATATTCATCGAATATATGTCTTACAATATTTGCATCAGAATCATTGGCAACTATTCTACCGTTTTCGTTGCATAAAGCAAATGGCAAGTAAGGTGGTACAAATGTTCCGGCTTCCATCCTCTTTTGGTAACTCCACCGCATATTCTTAGATATGGATTCGCTTTCAGCCTGTGCCAGTGATGCGAACACTGCCGTCAGCATCTCACCCGAAATCTTGCCGGTGTCGATGTTTTCTTTCTCGAAAAACACGCTTATCCCGTGGGCTTTCAGCATTCGCACGGTTTCGAGACATTCGGTAG
>CAZXVA010000113.1:0-2993 GCA_964644305.1 uncultured Oscillospiraceae bacterium | reverse complement strand
ACACCTGCCACAAAAGGGAGATGCCGAAAAAGGCAAAGCCGATGAGAAATGTGCGCTTGTAGTTCAGGCGCAATTCGCCGGGGGAGGAAACTTTCATGAATATTGCTCCTTTTAATAATGTGGTTATCTGTCGCACTCCGGCATAAGCTCGTCGGAGATTATTTGCAGCATTTTGTCGAAAAGCTCAACCTCTTGCGGGGAAAAGCGCTTGGCAATGCGCTCGGTCACGGTGGATTCATACGAGGAGAGAAGCCCGATGTAATTATAAAACTTCTCCGACAGCACAAGGTGGTATTCCCGCCGGTCAAACTGTGAATTTTGCCGTTCGAGATAGCCCTTTTTGATGAGATTGTTGACCTTATACGTGGCGTTTGACTGCGAAATGTTCAAAAACTCCGCAAACTGGCTGACCGTGGGCGTGCCCAGCATTTTTATCACCTCCAGCGAGAACGCCTCCATCGCCGACAGCGACCCGTCCCTCTCGCGCACAAGCTCAAACACCTTGCGATAAAAATGCAGCTTGAATTTGTCATAAACCTTGCAGAAGTTTTCGTTTAGCATCTTGCGCCTCCGTGATTAAACTGAGTATATTTTACTCCCCCTGTGTCGATTTGTAAACCGATTATTGCGCGTTTTGTCGTTTTTCCGCCGTTTTGTACAAAGTGTGAATTTTCAAAATATGTGCGGGAGAAGCTATTGACATTAAACGCCCTCAGTGGTATATTAGCACTTGAAAGAAGAGAGTGCTAACAGTCCGAAGAGAAGAGTGCTAAATCGGACATGAGGCACGGCAAATGCGGGAGAGGCCATGATCGTCAGCGAGAGAAAAAAGAAAATACTTGCCGCCGTCGTGGACGAATATATCCGCACGGCCGAGCCCGTGGGCAGCAAGGTGATCGCGGAAAACGCGGGGCTGGGCTGCTCGTCGGCGACGATACGCAATGAGCTGGCCGAGCTTGTGAGCATGGGCTATCTCGAACAGCCGCACACCTCCGCCGGGCGCGTGCCCACGCCGATGGGGTACAGAATGTACGTCAACGAGCTGATGGAAAAGCAGCGCCTTTCCATGGAGGAAACCGAGGAGCTCAACCACAAGCTCAACGACAAGCTCCGCGCGCTGGACGTGACCATTGACAATGTCAGCCGCCTCGCCTCGCAGCTGACCGATTACCCCGCCCTCGCCCTCACCACGCACACCGAGGTGACGATAAAGCGCTTTGATATTATATATGTCGACGCCAACACCTTTATCATCGTGGTGATGCTTTCAAATAACAGCGTTCAGAATAAGCTGGTGCACCTGCCGGTGTCCGTGACGGAGAGCATGATGCGAAAGCTGTCCGCCCTTTTCAACGCCAGCTTCACCGGCGTGACCGAGGGGCAGATAACGCCGCTGATGATAAGCGCGGCGGAGCGCGCGGCGGATGACACCATGGGCATCACCTCCGTCATTGCGGCCTTTGCCATCGAGGTTTTGTCTCAGGCGGATAAGCCCTCGGCGTTCATAAGCGGGGAGAACCGGCTTTTGAACCAGCCGGAGTTCCGCGACCCGGACAAGGCGCACGCGCTGATGAATTATCTTTCCGGCGGGGGCTACCTTTTGCCGCCGGAGGAGCAGCTGATGGCAAGCGACGAGGTTCGCGTGCTGATAGGGCCGGAAAACGTGGCCGAGGAGCTGAAAGGCTCCAGCGTGGTGATAGCAAGCTACGACGCGGGGGACAACACCCGCGGGCTCATCGGCGTGGTGGGGCCGACGCGCATGGATTATTCCGCCGTCGCCGCCAAGCTCAGCGCGCTGGCCGCAGGGCTGTCCAAACGCCTGGGCGGCGGGGAAGCGCCGCCGGAGGGCATGCACAACAAACTGATAATCAAGGGAGATGAACCCAATGAGCACAGATAAAGAAAAAAAGGCCGCCGCCGTCGAGGCGGAAGTGACCGAAAACACCGAGGTTGACGCCGAGGTCGCGGCCGAGGAGATAAACTCCGCCGACGCGCCCGATACAGGCAAGGCCGACAAGAAAAACGCGAAAAAGGACGCCAAGGGCGAAAAGGACAAAAAGTCCGATAAGGCCGAAAAGGCCGACGCCCCGGCGGCGGAAGACGCGGCTTATGCGGCGCTTAATGACAAGTATCTGCGCCTGTGCGCGGAGTATGACAATTTCCGCCGCCGCTCGCAAAAGGAAAAGGAAGCGCTCTACGGCGATGTCAAGGCCGACACGCTGCTGAAATTCCTGCCGGTGTACGATAATCTCGTGCGCGCGCTGAGCGCCGCCACGGAGGACGAGGCTTATAAAAAGGGCGTCGAAATGATAATGACGCAGTTCAACACCACGATGGAAAAGCTCGGCGTGACGAGAATCGACAGCTTGGGCGAGAAATTTGACCCCGCGTTCCACAACGCCGTCATGCACATCGACGACGAGGAAAAGGGCGAAAACGAGATAGTTGAGGTTTTCCAAGAGGGCTTCAAGCTCGGCGACAAGGTCATCCGCTTCGCGATGGTCAAGGTCGCAAATTGATAACGGCTATCACCGGTTTTGCCGGTTTTAGTATATAAATCAGTATATAAAAATCACATATATAGGAGGAAATTATAATGGGTAAAATCATAGGTATAGATCTCGGCACCACCAACAGCTGCGTGGCCGTCATGGAGGGCGGCGAAACCGTCGTCATCCCCAACGCCGAGGGTGCTCGCACCACTCCGTCCGTCATCGCCTTCGCCAAGACCGGCGAGCGCATGGTCGGCCAGGTCGCCAAGCGTCAGGCCATCACCAACCCCGACCGCACCATCGCCTCCATCAAGCGCGAAATGGGCTCGAATTACAAGGTCAACATAGATTCCAAGGCTTACACCCCGCAGGAAATTTCCGCGATGGTGCTGCAAAAGCTCAAGAGCGACGCCGAGGCCTATCTCGGCCAGACCGTCACCGAGGCCGTCATCACCGTCCCCGCCTACTTCACCGACGCCCAGCGTCAGGCCACCAAGGACG
>CAZXVA010000112.1:0-2998 GCA_964644305.1 uncultured Oscillospiraceae bacterium | reverse complement strand
CCTCGCGGGTGATGAAGGCGAGAGCCTGGCGATAGCTTGCCAGATCCTTTGCCTTGCCAAGGGTTATCATCTTCTCGGCCATGGGCGCGATCTCCTTGGCGCGGGACACGGTGGTCTCCATGCGGCCGAGGTCAAGAAAATCAGTGACCTGCTGGCGCAGCATTGCCATACGGGCAGCGGTCGGCTTGCCGAGCTTTCTGGTTCCGGGCATAATTGCAATTCCTCCTTCTTGAGAGATTACTGTTTAGAATCTTCCTCATCCGCAAGGGTGAGCCCCATCATGGTCAGCTTGTGCTCGACCTCTTCAAGGGACTTGCGTCCGAGGTTGCGGACCTTTATCATCTCGTCCTGAGTCTTGCTGACAAGGTCCTCGACAGTATTGATGTTTGCACGCTTGAGGCAATTGAAGCTTCTCACGCTCAAATCGAGCTCTTCAATTGTCATCTTGAGCATCGTGTCAGGCTCTTTTTCGACCTTCTCCACAACGGTGGGGTTGTTGGAGATGGTGTCGGACAGGTCGGTGAAGAGCGTGAAGTGATCGCAGAGTATCTTCGCACCCAGCGAAACCGCATCGCGGGCCGTCATGGTCTTGTCCGTCCACACCTCGATTGTGAGCTTGTCAAAGTCGGTTTGATTGCCCACGCGGGTGTTCTCCACGGTGTAATTGACCTTGAGAACGGGGGTGTAGATAGAATCGACGGGGATGGTGCCGATGGGCATCTGGGGGTTTTTGTTCTTCTCTGCCGACACATAGCCCCTGCCGTGGTCGAGGACGAGCTCCATGTTCAGTGCGCCGTCCGGGCCGAGGGTGGCGATGGGCTGTTCGGGGTTGAGAATTTCCACCTCGGCGTCCGCCTTGATGTCGCCGGCGGTGACAACGCCCTCGCCGGAGGCCTCGATGTAGACGGTCTTTGCCCCGGTGCTGTGGAGGCGGGCGATGATGCTCTTGACATTGAGCACTATCTCCGTCACGTCTTCCTTCACGCCGGGAATGGTGGAAAACTCATGCTGCACGCCCGCAATGCGGATGCTGGTGCAAGCGGTGCCGGGGAGAGAGGACAGGAGTACCCTGCGAAGAGAGTTACCAAGTGTTGTGCCGTAGCCACGCTCCAGCGGCTCGATTATATACTTGCCGTAGGAACTCTCGGTCGGAGTCTCGATGCATTCGATGCGCGGCTTCTTGATTTCGATCATATTGTTATATAACCCTCCTTTAAAGTCTGGCGTCCGGTGACGCCGCAATGAATCAGCTTACCAATTTGAGGGTGTCTTTATTACTTGGAGTACAACTCGACGATGAGATGCTCTTCGATGGGCATATCGATGTCATCACGTGCAGGAACTGCAACGATCTTTGCCGTGAGATTGTTCTTGTCGTAGTCGATCCACTTGGGAGCGGCGCGGAAAGCGTTGTCCTCGATGTTATCCTTAACCTTCTGCATGCTCTTGCCCTTTTCGGTCAGGGAGATGACCATGCCGGGCTTGACCTGGAAGCTGGGGATGTTGACCTTGCGGCCGTTGACGGTGATGTGGCCGTGGTTGACGAGCTGACGGGCCTCGCGGCGGGTCATGCCGAAGCCGAGACGGAACACCACGTTGTCAAGGCGCTGCTCAAGAATGGCGAGGAGGTTTTCGCCGGTGATGCCGGGCATCTTCTCGGCGCGCTCATAGTACAGGCGGAACTGCTTTTCCAGCACGCCGTATATGAACTTGACCTTCTGCTTCTCGTTGAGCTGCATGCCATACTCGCTCTGCTTTTTGCGGACCTGAGCCTTGGGGTTGCGGATGGTGTCGATCTTGCTCTTGCCGGTGTAGCCCAGGGAAGCCGGGGTCACGCCGAGAGCTTTCGCACGCTTTACAACAGGCTGTGTATTCTTTGCCATTATCTGTACCCTCCTTCAATTAGACGCGGCGACGTTTCGGAGGACGGCAGCCATTGTGGGGGATGGGGGTGACGTCCTTGATCATCGTCACTTCAAGACCTGCGGTCTGCAGGGCGCGGATAGCGGCTTCGCGGCCGGAGCCGGGGCCCTTGACAAACACTTCCACGGACTTCAGGCCGTGCTCCATCGCGGCTTTCGCGGCGGTCTCGGCGGCAGTCTGTGCGGCAAAGGGGGTGGATTTCTTGCTTCCACGGAAGCCCAGGCCACCGGCGGAGGCCCAGGAGATTGCGTTGCCCTGGGTGTCGGTGATGGTTACCATGGTGTTGTTGAAGGAAGAGCTGATATGAACCTGACCCTTTTCAATGTTCTTGCGCTCTCTTCTGCGGGTTCTGACCTTTTTCTTGGTGTTAGCAGCCATAATTCATATCCCTCCTTACTTCTTCTTATTTGCGATGGTGCGTTTGGGACCCTTGCGGGTGCGCGCATTGGTCTTGCTTCTCTGGCCGCGAACGGGCAGGCCACGGCGGTGACGAAGACCGCGGTAGCAGCCGATTTCGGTCAGGCGCTTGATGTCAAGCGCGGTCTGGCGGCGCAGGTCGCCCTCGACGATGAAGTCGTGGTCGATGCACTCACGCAGCTTGGCCTCTTCCTCTTCGGTGAGGTCCTTGACTCTGGTGTCGGGGTTGATACCGGTTTTTTCGAGAATCTTTTTTGCGCTGGTTCTGCCGATACCGTAGACATAAGTGAGACCGATCTCAATTCTCTTGTCCTTGGGCAGGTCAACGCCGGCTATACGTGCCATACTATACGATCATCCTTTCGATAATTGTTTCCGCATTTTTGGCGGAGTGGGGACTTATTCCCGCCGGAGGGAGTCCCAGCTCCATGCGGGGTTTATATTCGGACAGGCTTTAACCTTGTCTCCGGGGTTAGTAGCGGGGCGTGCGCCCCATTGATCCTTTGCGATCAGCCCTGACGCTGCTTGTGCTTGGGGTTTTCGCAAATGACCATGACCTTACCCTTGCGCTTGATAATCTTGCACTTTTCGCACATGGGCTTGACGGAAGGTCTGACTTTCATTGTATTACCTCCTATTTGCTTCTCCAAACGATTCT
>CAZXVA010000111.1:0-3029 GCA_964644305.1 uncultured Oscillospiraceae bacterium | reverse complement strand
CTCGGCGGCAAGGTCGTCGCCATGAGCGACAGCCAAGGCTATGTCTACGACCCGAACGGCATAAATCTCGACGTGCTGTTTGACATCAAGCAGAAGCGCCGCGCGCGCATTTCCGTGTACGCCGACGAGGTGCCCGGCAGCGAGTATCACGAGGGCTGCAAGGGCATTTGGAACGTCAAGTGTGACATCGCACACCCCTGCGCCTCGCAGAATGAGATGGACGCGGCCGGCGCTCAGGCGCTGGTGGACAACGGCTGCATGGCCGTTTTCGAGGGCGCGAACATGCCGCTCACGCCGGAGGCGATTGAGATTGTGAAGAGCAACGGCCTCCTCTACTCCCCCGGCAAGGCGTCCAACGCCGGCGGCGTGGCCACCTCCGGTCTTGAAATGAGCCAGAACTCCATTCGCATGTCCTGGAGCTTCGAGGAAGTGGACGAAAAGCTGCACGGCATTATGAAGAACATCTATAAAGCGTGCTACGACGCGTCCGTCGAGTGCGGCAAGCCGGGTGACCTGATGGTCGGCGCAAACGTCGCGGGCTTCCTGAAGGTCGCGGACGCGATGCTGGCGCAGGGCAACGTGTGATAAGCCACACAACTGAACATAATCACAACAGCCGTCGCCGTGGGACGCAAGCCCCACGGCGACACGGCATAAATCGGAGGATTGAACATGATACTTTACTATTCCGGCACGGGCAACAGCCGCTACGTTGCGCGGCGCTTGGCCGAGCGGCTGGGCGATGAGGCCGTCAGCCTGAACGAGCGGATAAAAGCGGGGGACGTGTCGCCCGTGGAGACGGGCGAGCGGCTTGTCATCGTCACGCCGACTTATGCGTGGCGCTTGCCGCGCCTTGTGCGCGCGTGGCTGTGCCGCACGGAGCTTGTCGGGGCGAAACGCGCGTGGTTCATGATGACCTGCGGGAGCGAAATCGGCAACGCGGGGAAGTATAACCGCGCGCTGTGCGCCGAGCTCGGTCTTGAATATATGGGCACGGCACAGATCATCATGCCGGAGAATTACATTGCCATGTTCGACGCGCCGGACAGGGACGAATCGCGCGCCATCGTCGCCGCCGCCGAGGCGCACATTGACCGCGCCTCCGGGCACATCGCCGAGGGCACTCCCCTGCCCGCCGTGCACCTCACCCTCGCAGACCGCATGAAGAGCGGCCCGGTGAACCCGGTGTTTTACAAGTTCTGCGTCGGCGCGAAGGCGTTCACCGTCAGCGACAAATGCGTCTCCTGCGGCAAGTGCGAAAAGCTGTGCCCGACGAACAGCGTCCGCCTTGAGGCGGGCAAACCCGTGTGGGGCGACGGCTGCACCCACTGCATGGCGTGCATCTGCTACTGCCCCGCCGAGGCCATAGAATACGGCAAAATCAGCCTCGGCAAGCCGAGATATCACTTTGAAGCGCTGTGAGATAACAATTTGGTATATGCAAAGCCCCCGGACGCGTCCGGGGGCTTTGCATATTGCGTGATGAGCAATAACTAACGTTTTTTCATTCCCTCTTCTCGTGCTTGCCCACATACCCGTGGCGGGTTTCCCAGCGGCGGCGGGCGCGGACACGGAGGGCTTCTTCGGCGGCCTCTTTCCAACGGGGGATAAGTGTGTCTTCAAGGGCTTGCTTGCCGCGGATGGCGTAGTGCACGGCGACGGCGAGCGCCGTCAGCACAGGCAGGGCGAGCAGCGCCGCGCCGAGAATGAGCAGCAGGGCGGCGCGATCCTCCGCGCCGCGGGAGGCGTTCTCCCAATAAGGATAAATGACGCCGCGCGTCTGCATGGAGCGCGTGTCAAACGAGCGAATGAGCGCCCAAAGGGCGGTGGGAGTGAAGCGCTCGGTATTATTTATCACCTCTCCGCGGCCAATCGGGAACTTCTCCTTGACGAAATTCAGGGCGAAATTCTTGACCGGGTCGGGCATGACCAGCTCATAGCACTGTATTCCCGGCGCGGCGCTTGACGCGCTGTCCGCCGTGGCCGCGCCCGCGAGGGCGGCGGAGGCGGAATCGAGCAGGGTGTAGGCCTCATAAGAAATGAAAATGCCCATGCCGTCGGTATAGGCCTTTTGGGAGGCATAGTCCCCCTCGCGCTCGATGACGCCCGCGACGACGAACGGCACGCCGTTAATTTTGAAGGTCATGCCCTGTATGTCCGTGCCGCCGAAGAGGAGCCACGCGGTCTCCTCGTCCAAGAGGGCGCGATCCTGCATGAGGTCGGCGGCGGTGATATAGTTGCCGGAGATGAGGCGGATGGGGTGGAAGGTGAAAAATTCGCCGCCGACCGCCGTGGCGTAAACATCGCCCTTGCCGAGGGCGCTGGAAACGCTGACCTTGTCGGTGCAGCTCCACGCGTCGGCCATGAGGACGGCATCGGAGCCGATGTCCAGCGCGGCCTCGTGCAGCTTGGTCGCGGCGGCCTCGCGGAACGCGCCGATCTCGTTGAGGGTGACGGTCTCGTCGACGGGGATAAAGCAGCTTATCTGCGCGAAGCTCTGCTCGCTCTCCCCCTGCCAACGCTCGGCCGTGAGCTGACTGGGCAGCATGCGCGAGAGCGCGTGAATGCCGACGAAGCACCCCGCCGCCGCGAGCAGCAGCGCAAGCTCAACGGCGAGGAATATTAACTTTTTCTTGCCGAGGGCTTGGGTGAGTTTTTTCATTGGCGGTTACCGTGTGTGGTGGGTGGGTGTTCTGTTTGGGATTGGGGTGGATAATAGTCGGGTGGGAAAGGCAGACCGCGCCGTCGGCGCGGGCGATCCCTTCAGTCAGCCTTGCGGCTGACAGCTTCCCTTGATGCCCAAGGGAAGCCTTTGGCGGTGGGGTTTCGTCCGCTACTTCTATTTGGAATTGGTGATTATCTTGGTGCGGAGAGGGCTCCTTCAGTCAGCTTCGCTGACAGCTCCCTCTAGGAGGGAGCCTTGGTGGGGCGTTTCGCTTGGCGTTCTATTTGAACGCCGTGCAGTGGAAAAGCCCTACCGCGCCGTGCAGCGCGGCCTCATCAGTCAGCCTTGCGGCTGACAGCTTCCC
>CAZXVA010000110.1:0-3039 GCA_964644305.1 uncultured Oscillospiraceae bacterium | reverse complement strand
CCTTTGCGCCGGCCCCCATCTCGACTCCACCGGGCGCATCAAGGGCAACGCCATCAAGCTGACCGCCTGCAACAGCGCCTATTGGCGCGGCGACAGCAGCCGCCAGACCCTCCAGCGCATTTACGGCATCGCCTTCCCCAAGAAGGACGAGCTGGACGAGTACCTCGCCCGCATCGAAGAGGCCAAGCGCCGCGACCACCGCAAGCTCGGCAAGGAGCTTGGCTTGTTTGCGTTCCGCGATGAAGCCCCCGGCTTCCCGTTCTATCTGCCCAAGGGCATGGTGGTGAAAAACACCCTCATCGAATATTGGCGCGAGGTGCACAAGAAGTGGGATTATCTCGAAATCTCCACCCCGCAAATCATGCGCCGCACCCTGTGGGAGACCTCCGGCCACTGGGATCATTATAAGGATAATATGTACACCACGCTCATCGACGGCGAGGACTTTGCCATCAAGCCCATGAACTGCCCCGGCAGCATCCTCGTGTACGACCTTGAGCCGCACTCTTATAAAGAGCTGCCCCTGCGCTACGGCGAGCTGGGCGTTGTGCACCGTCACGAGCTTTCCGGCGCGCTACACGGCATGTTCCGCGTGCGCTGCTTCACGCAGGACGACGCGCATATTCTCCTTGCCAAAGAGCAAATCACCGATGAGGTCGTGCGCATTGCGCGCCTCTTTGACGAGGTTTACTCTCTCTTCGGTCTGCCGTATAAAATCGAGCTTTCCACCATGCCGGATGACCACATCGGCTCGGTGGAGGATTGGGACGTTGCCACCGCGGCGCTGGCCGACGCCATCACCGGCATCGGCAAGACCTACGAAATCAATCCCGGCGACGGCGCGTTCTACGGCCCGAAGCTCGACTTCCACATTCAGGACTCCCTCGGCCGAACCTGGCAGTGCGGCACGATACAGCTCGACTATCAGCTGCCCGGCCGCTTCGGCCTTGAATACACGGGCGCGGACGGCGAAAAGCACTGCCCCGTCATGATTCACCGCGTCGTCTTCGGCTCTATCGAGCGCTTCATGGGCATCATCACCGAGCATTTCGCCGGGGCGTTCCCCGTGTGGCTCAGCCCGGTGCAGGCCATGGTCATGCCCATCACCGACCGCGCCGACGATTACGCCGTCGAGGTCAAAGAGAAGCTCGTCGCCGCCGGTGTCCGCGCCGACACCGACCTGCGCAACGAGAAAATCGGCTATAAAATCCGCGAGGCGCAGATGCAAAAGCTCCCGTACATGCTGGTCGTGGGCGACAAAGAGCGCGAGGCCGGCACCGTGGCCGTGCGCACGCGCGGCGGCGTCGACCTGGGCGCAATGCCGCTTGATGAGTTCATCGCGAAAATCACGGACGAAATCAAGAACCGTACCAACGGCTGAAACTGCATAAATTAACCGCAACCTCCACATGCTAAGAAAAAGCATGTGGAGGTATTTATATAATGTATATAAATAAGAAGAAAACGCTGCTCGCCGTTGCGGTTTGCTTGGCGCTTATGTTCGCGTTCGCGGCGTGGGGTCAGCGCGCGTCGGCGGATTTATATAAGAAGGGCGCGTCCGGCGTGGGGGTCACGCAGATTCAAACGCGGCTGAAGGCGTGGGGGTACTACTCCGGCGCGGTGGACGGCATCTACGGCAGCGGCACGGAAAAGGCCGTGCGGCATTTCCAACGCGCCAACGGCCTGTCCGTTGACGGCCAGTGCGGCTCGCAGACGCTCGCCGCCCTCGGCCTGCCCAACGGCATGGGCGGCGGCTCATCGAGTGGCGGCGGTTCGGGCGAGCTTGATTTGCTCGCGCGCCTCATCTCCGCCGAGGCACGCGGCGAGCCGTATGAGGGTCAGGTCGCCGTGGGCGCGGTGGTGCTCAACCGTGTGCGCCACGCGTCGTTCCCCAACTCCGTCTCCGGCGTCATCTATCAGCCGGGCGCGTTTTCCTGCCTTGACGACGGGCAGTTCAACGAGCCTGTGGCAGAGAGCGCGTATCGCGCCGCGCGCGACGCGCTCAACGGCTGGGACCCCAGCGGCGGCGCGATTTACTACTTCAACCCCGCCACGGCCACAAGTGCGTGGATATGGTCGCGCCCCGCCATCGTCACCATCGGGCGGCATTTGTTCTGCGCGTAAAATCATGTTGAAATAATTCACTCCTCGGAGTATAATGAAACAAGTGTTTTATGGGAGTGGATTATTTCATGGCATACTGCAACAAATGCGGCGCGTATATTCCCGACGGGCAGACCAAGTGCCTCGCCTGCGGCTTTGACGAGACGGAGGAGCGGCAGCAGGCCGCAGCCGCCGCGGCAACGGCCACGGCAAGCGCAAGCGCGGCCTCGACCGGCACGCGCTACGGCTTTGACAACGAAGAGCTTCGCCGCAAGCTTGAAGAGCAGCGCAAAAAGCAGCAGCAGCAAAGTCAGGCGTGGGCGGAGCAGGAGCGCGAACGCCGCGAGCGCCAGCGTCAGCGCGAGGAACGCGCGCGCGAGGCGGCCGAGACTTATCGCACGAGCTACAACAGCGCATCGCACGCGTCCCGCACGGGCGCGAACAAAACCGAGAGCAAGCTGTTCGCGGTGCTGTCGTATGTCAGCGTCCTCTCGCTCATCCCGCTGCTGTTCCGGCGCGACGATGAATACGCGCTTTATCACGGGCGGCAGGGCTTGGCCTTGCTCATCTACGGCGTCGCGGCCGACATCCTCGGCAAAATCCCGGGCATCGGGTGGATTTTTTCGCTTTTCCGCGTGGTGTGCGTGTTCAAGGGCATGATCAACGCCGCAAACGATATCAAGGAGCCCCTGCCCTACATCGGCAAGTTCGCCGAGCGCTTCAAATAACTCGTCATTTTTCGTCACATTTTGTATCCGCCGGAGCATTGAAACCACAACATTTAGACGCGCAAAAAAAGTTTGTTTTTTTCGCAAAAAAGTGTTGACAATCAATGCTCCGAGTGCTATATTATCCAAGCACCCGCGAAAGGGGCGCTGCTTAAAGCAACAATGTCGAGACAAAAGATTTCAAAAAAATCTAAAAAACCTCTTGACA
>CAZXVA010000109.1:0-3110 GCA_964644305.1 uncultured Oscillospiraceae bacterium | reverse complement strand
ACAGGATACCATCCGTGTTTTTCAAACCCCTCCTGCCCGTTCAGCGTAATACCCATTACCTGACCAGGTTTCACAAGCAGGCTCTTTTGCGTGACCTTAACGAGTTCTACATTTTTAAAGCCGATGCTGCGAAGTATCTCCGCAACTTCGTCTGCATTTTTTCCAACATAAGTACTGGCGGATTCAACCATGGGCAGTTCCTTGAGATACATGCTAATAACCGAATTGCCACTGGTGGCTTCGCAATTTATGTAATCCCTCATAGCGGCGTACCGATCTGTGGTACCCCATTCGTGACACTCTTTTGCGCGAACTGCATTCAGTGGATGATCAAAATTACTCAACATCACAAATTCCAGCGTTTTATCCCATTTCGAGTCGGAAATCATTTTCTGATAATCGTCTGCCTGGTTCATGAACTCGTCAATATTTATTTCTCCGCCAATATCTTTATCGAAACCAGCAAAGCGTAGACACATTTCAACTACCTTATCGGTATAGCCATCACACAATGCTGCCGCACGGTCCGCAGATAGTTCGCTACACCGCATCCAGTAAGAGAATGCCATCTGAATTGGAAGAATAGCCAGACCATCTAATCCCAACAAGGAAACTGCTTCGCTCAGAATGATGTTACCCATTGTAGTATACAGACAGTGATGGCAGGCAATGTGACCGCACTCATGAGCTAGTACAGTCGGAATCAATTCATCAGGCAGAGTTTCAAGCAAGCCGGAAGTAATAACAATGAAAGGTTTGGTGTCGCCTGAAGTATATGCGTTGGGAACAACATCCAGCTTCAGATAAAGTTCTGGTACCTCAATACCTAATTTTTCACAAATGGGAGGCAACATATTATAGTATTTTGGTAGTTGCTTCTCACTGATTCTGAGATTTGTGGACATGTTTTGAATTCGATACTGTTTTTCGCTCCATATCTTCATAAATGCCTTGAACAACTGGGTGAATCCAGGAATGGCCTGTAAGGTCTGCAATGCTATCTTGTCAGAATCATGCATATAAAATTTAGCATCAATACTCATCGTTACTCCTCATTTATTATATGTTCGTTAGCACCTGTTTGGTAGTGCTTAACCAGCTGGTTCACGCTGCGGGAAATACACTCTGGAAAAATGATTCTTTTGCTAAAAGCTTCGGAACATATTCAGACAAGATTTCCATATAATCAAACTGGTATTGTTTCAATTTCGTATATACCTTCCAGCTTTTGTCGTCGCCTACCCGTCTTGCTTCATCCGCTTTACTGTCTAAGTTCTGGATCATAGATTTATAGTCTGCAGTATCCTTTTGACTGGCAAATAGAGTCTCCAGTTGTGAGCGAATTTCGAACATCAAGTCCGGGTTGCTGGCACTTGGTATTACCGTCACAAATGGAATCATATCGTTTGCACCTATTGTTTCGTCAGCTAGATCACTTTTCCCATTTGCATAATTGATATTGACACCGGGTTGAACGTTGTAAAAATACACATTGAAACAAATACCTGCGCCATTATCCTCTAGTGAGAGGGCTTCAAGCTGGACACCAGAAGCGACTTGATTATCACCAATATAAACAGGTGTGGCTCGGTACAAAACATGGTTGCCGGTTTCGTTGATGTATTTCGCCACCTTTGTTTCGTACTTTTTCATGGCTTCATTCATGTATCTGGTACCTGTAACCAAGTTATACAGGGTGTCATGCCCACCTAGAGAGTGCGCAATCAAATGGCATCTGTTATATAAGGTCTGTCCAGAAGCCATGATATCACCATATGTTTTCTGATTCCAGCCAGACGGCTTGATATTGCTGATATTGCTCCTGGCTGCAACGCGTTCGAGGGTATCAGGGCCGATTAGGGTGATTCCTGCCCCACTCCGCTTGTATTGGTCGAGATCACTGTAAGTTGCATATGTATCACGCTCTCTTTTTTGTGCCGTAGTGAATGCTGGCTCGTTTCCTCTCAGTTCATGGTATTCCTTACCACTGTAAGCCGGGATATCATAGCCTTTTGCAGAAAACGCAGTATCTAATGGGTCATCTGCCAAATAATCTGCCAGAATATGCGTATAGTAAAGAAGCGCGGATAAAGTATCAATTTGTCCTTGCTCCCTTCGGAATGTTTCGTTAAACCACCCAAAATCAAACACATCTGCAACAGTTTTTCGCAGGACATCTTTTCTGTTCTTTTGGATAATTTCGTTTTTGGGGGATACATAATTCCAAGCGCTATGGGAGCAATCAAACAGAGATGCCTCACTGATGTTGATTTTACCTTGTGTTGGAATGCCTCTCACATTGGCGTCTTTGAGGGCGTCAATCTTATCTTGCCCATCGTTGTTCGACTGCTGGCTGCAAAGATACAGTGCATCCATCAACTTCTTAACGTCCGCATCATTCTTATACCGTAAAGCATCATCACCAAACAGCAGATTTAGGATATATACATTGCTTTGCTCTTCATCACAGGCATTCGCCGGTACGGATAAGATGAGCAGCAATGCCAGTACTATAAGGAACGAGCCAAGGCGCTTTATCATAGTTATTTCCTTTCGAACGCAACCCCGTTGATAACCCACAAGGTTTTGGTGGCGACAACATCAAAGCAGAATCGGATGGTTTCATCGGAAGTGTCTGCCACAGGTGTTACTGTTACCGTTATCGTTTCTCCGGCGGAGAAATCGTAATTCTTTGCTTTTTCGCTAACCAAGGTTACAAGAAACTCAGAACAATTCATACTCTGCTTGGGGCGATCTACTTTCTCAACCCGCCAATCATCCAACATTGTACCCCCAGATACAGTCACGGTAACGAGGAACCTATCGGTTAGGCAGCTGGCTGGGATAACCAGTTTCTGGCCGTGGAATTCGACATGTATGTCATTGGGATCAACAGCAGGGATGGTTTTCCTGGCCCAAAAACGTCTATCCAAAGCCTCGGTCAAGAAAATAGGAGCACCATTTTCATGAATCGTGTTATCGATTTCATCCTTTTTGACATAGGAAATATTCAGTTCATCTGCCAGAGCAAATAGTAAATCGCAATTCAGATAAAATGCCTCATGGACAGGGGGGAGCTCTATGCTACGTTTTTTCCGAAGGTACTTATT
>CAZXVA010000108.1:0-3253 GCA_964644305.1 uncultured Oscillospiraceae bacterium | reverse complement strand
TCTCTTCCCTTTCTGACAAGCTGGTTAAAGGTTGGCATTGTGTTCTCCTTTCTTTCGTTGTCGCGGACATTTGCCCTTGCTTGGCGCACAAAATGCTTGGAATTTCAAGAATTCTGAGCGTTTTTGCAAATGGGCGCACTTATACCCACGCAATTGATGAGTTTAGCATATTCCACAAATTAAGTCAAGAATTTTTGTGAAATATAATTGAGAAAAATCAGAGGCTTTTCGCCCTCTGATTTGTGAATTATTGCGGATTATGCATTTTTCGCTTCGTAAGAGGTTGAAGATGAGCGAGTTTGAGGGTGACACCGTGTTTGACGCATGGGTGTTCTAATTGGGATTGGCACTTGTCGGAGCTTGGTGCGAAAGCTCTGCCGCGCTGCAAGGCGCGGTTCGACTAACCGGCTGAGCAAAGGAAAGGGATTGCCGAGTGTTCGGCAATCCCTTTTGACGGGTTTTATCAAAGTGCGTTGGTTTTGTTGACGAGGGCGGTCAGGTCGACGTACTCATCGACCTCGGCGGCGACGGTTTCGTCCGTGTGCTCCTCGAAGTCGCGGTAGACCTCAAGGCCGGTGCCGGCGGGGATGAGCTTGCCGATGATGACGTTCTCTTTCAGGCCGACGAGGTGATCCTTCTTGCCCTTGATGGCGGCGTCGGTGAGCACCTTGGTGGTCTCCTGGAAGGACGCGGCGGACATCCAGCTGTCGGTGGCGAGGGACGCCTTGGTGATACCCATGAGAAGCTGGGTGTAGGTGGCGAAGCTGAGCCCCTCTTCACCGGCGTCGATGCGCGCCTGAACGGCCTTGTTGGCGTCTTTGATGACGCTGATGTCGACAGTAGAGCCGGAGAGAAGGTCGGTGCTGCCGGCTTCTTCAACTCTCGCCTTGCGCATCATCTGGCGGACAATGACCTCAATGTGCTTATCGTTGATGTCAACGCCCTGCTGACGGTAAACCTTTTGAACCTCGCTGGTGATATAGCTGCGGACGCCCTGACGGCCGAACTCGTCGTCGTTCGTGCCGCGGATGCGCAGAACATCGTGCGGGTTGAGCGCGCCGGAGGTGAGCTCCTGACCACGGTCAACATGATCGCCGTTGTGGACAAGGATGCCGGCGGAGTGAGGCACGGTGTAAACCACGGTCTCGCCCTCGGCCTCGTTCATGACGGTGATGGAGTACATGACGCCCTTCTTGGCCTCGTCGATGGTGACGGTGCCGGAGATTTCGGAGAGGACGGCCATCTTCTTGGGCTTGCGCGCCTCGAAGAGCTCTTCAACTCTCGGAAGACCCTGCGTGATATCGTCGCCCGCGACGCCGCCGGTGTGGAAGGTACGCATGGTGAGCTGAGTGCCCGGCTCGCCGATGGACTGCGCGGCGATGACGCCGACGGCCTCGCCCGCGTTGACGGGCTTGCCGATGGCAAGGTTGATGCCGTAGCACTTGGCGCAGACGCCGATGCGCGCCTCGCACGTGAGGACGGAGCGGATGAAGACCTTGTCAATGCCGTGCGCTTCGAGGATTTCGGCATCCTCGCTCATGAGCATGTGATCCTTGTCGAACAGCACCTCGCCGGTTTTCGGGTCGGTGATGACCTCGGCGGGGAAGCGGCCGTGGATAGCCGTGCCGAAGGATTCGACCATTTGGCCGCGATCATAAACGGCGGACGCCCAAACGCCCTCGGCCGTGCCGCAGTCGTGCTCGCGGATGATGACATCCTGGCACACGTCGACCATACGACGGGTGAGGTAACCGGAGTCGGAGGTACGCAGTGCGGTGTCGGCCATGCCCTTTCGCGCGCCTCTGGTGGAGATGAAGTACTCCAAGACGGAAAGGCCTTCGCGGAAGTTGGACTTGATGGGGATTTCGATGGTCTTACCGGCGGTGTTGGCCATGAGGCCGCGCATACCGGCAAGCTGACGGATTTGGTTCATGGAACCACGAGCACCGGAGTTTGCCATCATGTAGATGGGGTTGTACTCATCGAGGACGTTGGTGAGCGCGTCGGTGACTTCCTTGGTGGTCTTTTCCCACTCGGAAACGACAAGGCGGTAACGCTCATCATCGGTGATGAAGCCGCGCTTGTACTGGCGCTCAATCTTGACGACCTCTTCCTCGGTGGCGTGAATGAGCTCGGTTTTGGCACTGGGGACGGTCATATCCGCGACGGAGATGGTGATTGCGCCCTTGGTGGAGTACTTGTAACCGAGAGCCTTGATGCTGTCGAGCACCTCGGCGGTGATGGTGAAGCCGTATTTCTGAATGCAGCGGTCGATGATGTCGCCCAGCTGCTTTTTGCCGACCTGGAAGGAGATTTCGTGGTCAAAAGCGTGCTCGGGGTCGGTGCGGTCAACATAGCCGAGATCCTGCGGAATGGGCTCGTTGAAGATGATGCGGCCGACGGTGGTGACGATGGTCTTTTTGACCTCGGCGCCGTCAACGGTCTTGGTGACACGCAGGCGGATGGGGGCATGCAGACCGACAAAGCCCTCGTTATAGGCCATGATGGCCTCGGCCGGGTCGCGGTACATGAGAGTGGGCTTATACGTGGCAAGGGCTTTGCCCTCGGCCTTGAGCTCAAGGTTCTTCGCATAAAGCTCATCGCCGTCGACGATGGCGCCGGCTTCAAAGCCGCTGTCGCCGGGATTGTCGATGACAAGCTGCTCAGCGCCTTTTTCGGCCTTGCCGATGCGAACCATGGTGAGGTAGTAAGAGCCGAGAATCATGTCCTGCGTGGGGACGGTGACGGGGTGGCCATCCTGCGGGCGGAGGAGGTTGTTGGCGGAGAGCATGAGGATGCGCGCCTCGGCCTGAGCCTCTGCGGAAAGCGGGAGGTGAATTGCCATTTGGTCGCCGTCAAAGTCGGCGTTATACGCGGTGCAGACCAGCGGGTGCAGACGCAGTGCGCGACCCTCGACCAGCACCGGCTCGAACGCCTGAATGCCCAAGCGGTGGAGTGTAGGCGCGCGGTTGAGGAGCACGGGGTGCTCTTTGATGACGTCTTCCAGCGCGTCCCAAACCTCGGTGCGCTGCTTGTCGACCATCTTCTTGGCGGACTTGATGTTGTTGGCCACGCCGTCCTCGACGAGCTTTTTCATCACGAACGGGCGGAACAGCTCAATGGCCATCTCCTTGGGCACGCCGCACTGATAAATCTTGAGATCCGGGCCGACAACGATGACGGAACGGCCGGAATAGTCAACACGCTTACCGAGGAGGTTCTGACGGAAACGACCCTGCTTGCCCTTGAGCAT
>CAZXVA010000107.1:0-3597 GCA_964644305.1 uncultured Oscillospiraceae bacterium | reverse complement strand
GCTTGACGCGGTTGCCCACGGGGGTCATCTCCAAAAATTCGCCCTTGCGCGCGCCCAGCTTTTCCATAACCGCGCCCATGAACTCGCTCGGCACGTCCACCACGACGCGCTCAATCGGCTCGCAGGTTTTGCCGTCAATCTCGCGGTAGAGCACGCGCGGGGGAGAGACCTGGAACTCATAGCCCTCGCGGCGCATGGTCTCGATGAGGATGGAAAGGCTCATCTCGCCGCGCCCGGCGACGTTGAAGCTGTCGGTGCTGCTTTCCACGTCGGTGACGCGCAGGGACACGTCCTTGAGCGTTTCGCGCATGAGGCGGTCGCGGATTTGGCGGGAGGTGACGAACTTGCCCTCACGCCCGGCGAAGGGGCTGTCGTTGACGGAGAAGGTCATTTCCAGCGTCGGCGCGCCGATTTTGACAAAGGGCAGAGCCTCGGCCGCGCCCTTGGCGCAGATTGTGTCACCGATGGTGACATCGCCGATGCCGCTCATGGCGATGATGTTGCCTGCGCCGACCTCGGTCACGGGGACGCGGTTGAGCCCGTCGAACTCGTAAAGCGAGACGGCCTTGGCCTTGATGGCGGGCTTGTCGGCGTCGTGATAGTTGCAGACCTCAATCTCGTCATTTTGCTTGATTCGGCCGCGCTCGATGCGCCCGATGGCGATGCGCCCGACGTATTCGTTATAGTCCACGCTGCTCACAAGCATTTGGAACGGCGCGTCCTCGTCCATTTCCGGGGCGGGGATATAGTCGATGATGGTTTTGAAAAGAGGTTCGAGGTCCGTGCCGACGACGTCGGGGGAGTAGCTGGCCGTGCCCTGTCTGCCGGAGCAGAAAAGCATGGGAGAGTCAAGCTGCTCGTCGGTGGCGTTCAGATCCATCAGCAGCTCCAAAATCTCGTCAATGACCTCGTGGATGCGCTGGTCGGGGCGGTCAATCTTGTTGACGACGACGATGACGCGGTGACCCAGCTCCAGCGCGCGGCTCAAAACAAAGCGCGTCTGCGGCATGGGACCTTCCGCCGCGTCAACGAGCAATATGACGCCGTTGACCATTTTGAGTATGCGCTCGACCTCGCCGCCGAAGTCGGCGTGACCCGGAGTGTCGACGATGTTTATCTTCGTGTCGCCATACCACACGGCGGTGTTTTTGGCCATGATGGTGATGCCGCGCTCGCGCTCCAGGTCGTTGGAGTCCATGACGCGGTCGACGACTTCCTGATTCTCGCGGTAGACGCCCGACTGCTTCAAAAGCTCGTCGACAAGCGTGGTCTTGCCGTGGTCAACGTGGGCGATTATTGCAACGTTTCTGAGTTTGTCCATATCAAATATGCTCCCTTGCACCCGTGCCGCCCTGCGGGTCGGCACATGAAAAGAATATGAATGCCTAATTCAACACAAAACTGAATTTTATCACCCCTGCGCCGAAATTGCAATACATTCCGCGCATATTCATGCAAAAAACTTCTCCGCAAGCTCAATTTGCGCCGTATCGCCGACAAATGAGGGCACGGCGGCGCGAAGCGCGGCCGTTTCGCGGCGCAAAAGGGCGCACTCGCGGCGCACGGCCGCGGCATCCACCGCGCGCGGCGCTGCGCCGGCGAAGCGCTCAAAGTTGCCGGAGAGTATGTCCGCGAGGGCACCTGCGCCGAGCGCGAGCGGGCGCAGGGTGAACGCGGGGCGGTTGACGATAAAATGCCCGTCGGAGGCGATGGCGCACGGCTCCGTGCCCGCGAGAAAGCACCGGACAATCTCGCCGCGGCGGGTGTTTTCCGCCGTGTCAAACGCGCGCCCCTCGCCCATGAGGACACAGCGCCCGCCGATGTCCGTGCCGTAGATTATGCGGCGCTGATAGCGCGCGAAGAAGGCGCGCGCGGCGTCAATGTCGCGGGAAAAATTCTCGTACATCTCGATGCCGGGGGTGAGGTCGACGCGGACATTTTCGTATTCATCGAGTATGGCCGCGAGGCGGTCAAGCTGAGCGGACATGAAGAAAAAGTGCGCAAAAGAGATGCAAAGGCGCGGATGGCGCGCCAAAACGGCCAGCATTTGGGCATACTGCGCCTCGTTGTTGACGTAGCTTTCATCATACAGCCAGCCCTGCTGCACGGCGAAGGCGGGGGCGTTTGCGGCGTCCCAAAAGTTTTCGGGGTCGTTGATGTGCATGAGTATGGGCACTTGCTTTTCTTCTGCCCACGCCCAAAACGCGTCCCACACGGGCGCGTCAAAGTCGGGGATGGGGTGCATTTTGCGCATTTGGGGCTTGCCTTCGAGCATTTTGATGCCGTCACAGCCCATGGCGATGAGCCTTTCGCCGCACTCGGCCATGCGCGCGCCGAGGGTGTCGGAGTGGAGATAGTATTCGCTCATGTCAAGGGATGAGAAAACAAAGGTGCTCTCCGGGTGCATGGCCTTTGCCGCCAGCGCCGACGGCGTGAGGGAGAGAAAACGGCTGTGCGCCACGGTGCACAGGCTCACCGCGTCCGTCATGGGCGAATGCGCGGCGAAAAACGCCGCAATATCGCCCCCGCCAAAGCTTTCCGACGGGTGGACGTGGCCGTCTATAATTTTTATGCCGTTATACATGTGCACAGCCTCCTCAGTGATATTATAACTAATATAGCACAGTTGAAAAGCGCGCGCAATCGTGGTATTATGTCGGGGAGAAAAGAAAAAGAGAGAGATTGAAATGACCGACAGCTTTTTTGCATATATTTCGCGCATGCGCTATATAGGGCGGTGGAGCCTGATGCGCAACGCCCTGCCCGAAAACATTCAGGAGCACAGCCACATGTGCGCCGTCATTGCGCATGCCTTGGCCGTCATCCGTCGGGACGTGTTCAACACCCCCTGTGACCCCAACGAGTGCGCCGCCGCCGCGCTTTATCACGACTGCTCGGAGATTTTGACGGGCGATTTGCCCACGCCGATAAAGTACCACAACGCGCTCATACGCGACGCTTATAAAGAGGTGGAGAGCCTGGCGTGTGAAAAGCTTTTGAACACCCTGCCCGATGAGCTGCGCCCGGCCTACGCCCCGCTTTTGACCGGCGAGGTCGAGGCGAGGACGCACGACATTGTCAAGGCCGCGGATAAGCTCTCGGCCTATATCAAGTGCATTGAGGAGCGCCGCGCGGGCAACGACGAATTCTTGTCCGCCGAGCGGCAGACCCGCGCCGCGCTTGAAAAGGGCGGCATGCCGGAGGTTGAGTATTTTCTCAAACACTTTATCCCCGCGTTCGAGCTGACGCTCGACGAGCTGGGGACGCTGGAGGAGGACGCAAATGGAGAACACAAAGCTTGACAGAATAAACGAGCTGGCGCACATCGCCAAGGTGCGCGAGCTGACGGAGGCAGAGCTTGCCGAGCGGGACACACTGCGCAAGGAATACATCGCCGAGTGGCGCGAGGGCGCGCGGCAGGTGCTGGAGAACACCTACGTCGTCACACCCGACGGGAAAAAGCACAAGCTGCAAAAGAAAGCCGGCAAGTAAGCGATTGGCATTGACAAAGGCGCGATTGTCGCGTAATATATTACGCGGAGAAAATCCGCTCGAATGAAAGTTGAGGTGACAGCGAAATGAAGTGCAAGGCGTGTT
>CAZXVA010000106.1:0-3627 GCA_964644305.1 uncultured Oscillospiraceae bacterium | reverse complement strand
AGACACCATTCAGGTAGGAGCCTACCAGAGTCTTTCCGGAATATCCTTCGTCAAAGTAGCCGCGCAGGCCGGTATACTCATTGCCAAGGGAGAAAATGGATTCTGCAACCTGGCTGTGCTCAGGGTCAAAGCCCTCTTCCACCACCTTCCAGGGGTGGGTCAAAAAATATTTATCAGCAATTTTTCCCATAAGTTATCCTTTTACACCTCCGGTCATGACGCCGCCCATGATCTGCTTCTGGAACAGTGCAAAAACAATGGTGGGCGGGATGATAGAATACAGAACGGCGCGGATGATATCGATCTGATTGGTCTTGATCGACGTGTGGAAGGAGAACAGCTTAACCATAACGGTCTCCTTGCCGGTGCCATTCAGGAGCAGGTAAGGCATCAGGAAGTCGCTCCACGCGGCGGTCACCGCAAAGATGGCAACAACCACAATGATCGGCTTACTGAGGGGCAGCACAATGCGGGTAAAGACGCTGAAGCTGCCGCAGCCATCCAGCCTGGCCGCTTCGATGTACGACTGGGGCAGGCCCTCAAAATAATTTTTGAGGAGTACAACCCAGTAGGCGTTGGCGCCCATATTCAACCACAAGGGAACAAAGCTGCCAGTCAGGCCGATGTTCTTAATGTTGACAAACAGGGCGACAAAGCTGGTGGTAGGCGGGATCAGCAGGCACCACATGACCAGGGCCAGAACGATCTTGTGGCCTCTGGGCTTCAGAATCGCAAGCACATAGGCAAGCAGGCCGTTGAAGAACACGGCGCAAACCACGCCGCCAGCCACAGCGATGCCGGAATTGATATAGTATTTGGTGAATCCAAAGTCATTCCAGGTCTTGACCCAGCCTGCCCAGTCTGCCTTTTCCGGCAGGATCTGGGTGGTGGTCAGGTATTCGGTCAGGTTCTTCAGGCTGCTGCAAATCAGCCAAAAGACGGGGAACAAGCAGATCAGCGCAATGGTAAAGCAGGCGATATAGATCAGAATCACCCAAAATCTGGTCTTTTTGGATTTCACATCATAGAAGCGGATGGCGCCGTCTTCTTTCCCATGATAATTATCAAAAAAATTCATGGTACCCCTCCTTAGTCCTTATCTACGCTGTTGGCAACGGCGTAATAAACCACTGTCAGGATGATCAGGATAATACAGACCTCCACAGAAAGAGCCGCAGCCTGGGAAAACTTCATCTGCTTGAATGCCAGGTCATAGACCAGCTCCATGATGGAGATGCTGGCGTTGTTGGGGCCGCCATTGGTCATCATCATGGGCTCGTACAGGATCTGGAACACCGCCAGGATCTGCAGGATCAGCATGGTCTTGCCTGTCTTCAGAATGGTGGGCATGGTGATGGAAAAAAAGCGGCGGATGGGAGAGGCGCCGTCAATGGTGGCCGCCTCATAAAGATCCGGTGAAATGCTGGAGATACTGGACATATACACCAGCGCCGTGCTGCCTGCCGCTTTCCAGGTCATGGCCACCACGATCCAGAAGATGACCCATTTTTCATTGGTCAGAAAGTCAATGGGGCCAACACCGATCTTTGCCAGCAGGATATTCAGAACGCCGCTGTTGCCGGTGCCGAAGAAGAAGGTGAAGATCATGACTGCCGCGATGGAAGGGATTACATTGGGGAAATAGGCCGCGATGCGGAAAAATCCCCGGAAATGGGTGACTTCCGTGATTAGAGCGGCAATAATGACAGGGACCACCAGACCAACTACCAGAGAGCACAGGGTATACTTGACAGTATTGCCCCAGGCAATCTTATAAGCAGGCTGAACCAGCAGCTTCGTGTAGTTCTCAAAACCAATAAACTTCACCGGGTTCATGCCTTTGGTTTCGTAGAAGGACATCTTTACCGTATCCACCAGCGGACCCCATACGAAGAAGGCGAACAGGATCAGGCTAGGAACCATCAGCGCCCAGGCAGCCAGATCGCTGCGGAGCCTTGCTTTTGGGATAGACAGACGAATTGCATTGTTTTTCTTTTTCATTCTTCAATCACCTCACGCTTTCGCAAGTTTGATAACTGGGGTATATCTGAAAAGCCTGCATCTGCTGCACAAACCTTTCAGATATACCCCAAGGGGCCGCCGCGTATGCGACGGCCCCCAGGTTTCGTTTCTATTTTAAATTACGCAGGGATTACATTGCATTCAGAATAGCCTGGTAGTCAGCATTGGCCTGCTCCATCAGAGCGGGAATGTCAACACCGGCGGGATCGGCACAGATAGCCTGCAGAACACCATTCAGGATGGTGTACATCTGCTGGGTGTCACCGGGCTCCTCAGTCTTCAGAGCGCCTTCCTCCTGAGAGAATGCGAAGTAGTCAGCCCACAGCTCCTGATCGATATTGGAGTACTCAGCAACGACCTTGTTCTGCTCCTCGACAACAGCGCCAACCCAAGCGGGGAAGTTCTGGATGACGGGGATACCGGCATCGGTGCGGTACTGGGCATCAGCGATCCAGCCTTCGCGGGCAGCGTCGGTGATTTCGGGGGACTTGCCCATGATCTCCAGATAATCCAGAGCCCAGCGGACTTCGTCATCGGTGGCGTCAGGAGAGAAGAAGTAGGGGGTACCGCCCATCAGAGTGTAGTGACCGCCAGGGCCAGCGGGCATGGGAGCCAGGAAGAACTCGTCAGCAGCCATGCCTCTGTAGGAGGGCTGGTCAACAGCGTCGTTGGCAGCGATGTACATAGCAGCGGTGCTGGTGCCGATGCGGTCAAAGCCGGTGCCCCAGTTTTCCTGGGTGGGATCGTCGGTGACACACTTGTCGGCAACCATCTTCTGTACCCACTCCATAGCGGCAATGGCTTCGGGAGTGTTCAGGTTGGAGGTATAGGTGCCATCGTCATTGGCGATGACCAGCTCAGCGCCGTAGTTCCAGGCGATGTTGGACCAGTGCCAGCCGCCACCACCGTCGGAAGCCTGCATGCAGAAGCCAGCAACGCCGGTCTTCTCACGGATGATCTTGGAGTACTCATAAACCTCATCCCAAGTGGTGGGGTACTTAACGGAGCCGTCTTCGTTGACCAGGCCAGCCTGCTCGAACAGGGAAACGTTGATCATCAGGCCCAGGGAGTAAGCGTCGCGGGGAACACCGTAGACACGGCCATCCTCGTCGGACAGCAGGTCACGGATAGCGGGGCTCATGGAATCCAGCCAGCCGCGCTCTTCCAGGATGTCGGTGATGTCCTTAACCAAACCGTTGCGGATCAGCTTTTCGGGCTCGGTGTACCAGGACTCGAACACGGTGGGAGCATTGCCTGCGGTTGCCAGAGCAACGTAGGTATCGGGAGCGTACTTGTAGTATGCGGGGACAGCCTCAACGCCGGGGTGCAGTTCGTTGAATGCGGGGACATAGTAGTCGGTGTGAGTTGCAATAGCCTCGGTCTGGGTGTCTTCGGGCCAGATGCCCAGGGTGATCGCGCCGGACTCGGCAGCGGGCGCGGCTTCGGTTTCCTTAACCTCAGCAGCGGGAGCGTTGGCAGCCTCAGGAGCCTTGGTCTCTTCTGCAGTGCTGTTGCCGCAGCCAGCGAACAGACCCAGAACCATGGCAAGGGCCAGAATCAGACTTATGATCTTAACTTTTTTCATGTTTCATCCTGCTTTCTTAG
>CAZXVA010000105.1:0-3690 GCA_964644305.1 uncultured Oscillospiraceae bacterium | reverse complement strand
TGGAGATTTTCACCGAGAAGGACGGGGAGCTGATTTTCAAAAAATATTCGCCCATCGGCGAGCTGGCCGATTTCGCCGGGGATATATGCGAGAGCCTGCGCCGCGCGAGCGACGGCATTGTGGCCGTGTGCGACAGGGACAGCGTGATCGCCGTGGCGGGCGGGGCAAAGAGAGAGCTGGCCGACAAGGCCGTGAGTGCACAGCTCGGCGCGATTATGGACGCGCGCGGCATCTACCGCGCCGAAATCGGCGCGGCGTGCGTCCCCGTGTGCGCGGCGGACACCAAGCACTGCGTAACCGTGGCCGCGCCCATCATCGCCGCAGGTGACATCATGGGCGCGGTGCTGTTCATCGCGCCATGCGACGGCGCGCCCGCCGGTGAGTGCGAGCTGAAGCTCGCCCGGGCCGCGGCGGCGTTCCTGGCAAAGCAAATGGAGGGGTGAATATCCGCCCCAAGGCGGGTTGAGAGAAAAACACCCGCCTAATAACCGGGATTGTTGCGGGAGATAAGCAACAATCCCGGTTTTTTATGATGGGCTAGGAAGATACACACGCAGGGGAACTTGAAACCTCGTTACCGTTTTGTAAAAATTTTTGTTGAAAATGAAATTTTTATCTTGAAACCGGGGGTGGGATATAGTATAATAGAGCGCGGCGGCGAGATTTGCCGTCTGCGCCGGGGCGGTTTTGACGTTTCGTGGCAAAAATGACAAGAGCTTAGGCAGCTCGCATGGCGCGGCAGGCGCGGGTGCGGGGTGCGGATTTTTTAAGGAACGAGGTATGCCGTGATGGAGTATACTGCAATTGCGGAATGGCTGAACACAAGCTTTGCCGGGTTTGACAGCGCTATTCTGGGCTTCTACAACACTATGGCCGGCAAGGCGGGGGGCTTTTTGACGCCGCTGATGAAGGTGATCACCTTCCTGGGCGAAAAGGGCGTGGTTTTCTTCCTGCTGGCGCTGGGGTTCATGTGCTTTTCGCGCACGCGCAAAATGGGCGTGTGCATGTTCGGGGCGGTGTGCTGCGGCGCGCTGATCACGAACATCATACTCAAGGACATGGTGGCGCGGCCGAGGCCGTTTGAATACATGGCCGTTTACAAAAGCTTTTGGGACTTCATCGGCTCTCCGGCGGAGAGCGGGTTCTCGTTCCCGTCGGGGCATGTGACGGCCGCGGCGGCGGGCATGTGCTCGCTGTGCTTCACGAAGAGCAAGAAAATGATTGCGCCGACGGCGGTCGTGGTGCTGCTGATGGCCGCGTCGCGCAACTACCTGATGGCGCACTTCCCGTCGGACGTGCTGTTTGCGGCGATTATCGGCGCGCTGTCGGCGGTGATTGCCTATCTCATCACGCGCGCGATTTTCATCTATCTTGAGGATAACGACGACTTCACGTTCTGCGCGACGCTGTTGTACTTCGACCTGCCGGTGCGTCTGCCGGACAGAGAGACCGTGGAGGGCTTTGTCAACCGCGCGGGCAAGAGCAGCGCGAAATCCACCCGCCGCATGGCCGGTGAACGCACTGCATCACGCCGCAGTGACGGAGAGGGTGCGCATTCGGCCAAGCCCACGCGCGCAAAAACGGACGACGGCGCGGCCGAGAGCGCGTTCAGCGGCGCACTGCGCTTCGCGATGAACGCCGGGAGTGAGCTGTTGGGCAAGGGCGCGGCCAAACGCGCCGCAGTGGCCGACGAGGACGACAGCCCGAAGCGCGAGCCGGTCAAGCGCGAGAGCGCGCACCGCGACGCGGCCAAGCGCAAGAACGAATCCGCCTCCGATTGGAGCAGCCGCTGGGAGAATTATCGCAACGCCAAGGACGGCGCGAAACGCTCAGACGCCCCGGCGGGCGAGTTCACCACGCGCTTTGCCGCCGACCAGTACACCGAAGAGGCACCCCGCGCCGCGCGCGCCGCGACCGTCGCGGCGACGGCGCTCGACGACGAGGACGCCGACATGAAGATAGCGCCGGAGCGCAGCGGCAAGGGCTTCGACTGGGGCGATGAGCCGCTGACGGCAGAGGTTGATGCCGCGAGCGCAGATGACGCGGGCGAGCTTGACCTCGGCATTGAGGACGACCTGCTCGGCGACGACGGGATTGACTGGGCGAGCCTCGGTCTCGGCGAGCTTGCCGCCGACGATTTCGGCCTCGACCTCGGCCTCGACGACGACGAGCCGGTGATACGGCGCAGAGACAGATAAACGCACAATGTCGACACGGCGGCGGGAACATTATCCCGCCGCCGACGTCTGAACCACATTCCGAATCGGAGGTTATATAATAAGTGAAAAAACTGGCTGCAATAATAATGACACTTGCCTTGGCGGCGGGGCTGTGCGCTTGCGCGTCGCCGGCGGACACGCCGGCGACCGCGCCGACTGCCCCGGTGGAAACCGACGCGCCGAGCGAGACGCCCGCCGAAACCGGCGAGGCAGAGGAAAACGAGGCCGAGGACGAAAACGCAGCGTCACTGCGCGAGCTGGAGGGGTTGCTGGGCGAGTTTGCCACGAGCATACAGGTCGGGTCTGCCGGGTCGAGCCTGAAAGCGGCGGCGGAGGCCGCGCGTCTGATGGATTGGGCGGCGGCGACGCCGCTTGACGACGAGGCAATAAGCGCGGCGGCGGAGAGCTATCTCGCCGCGCTCGACGAGAGCGCGCGGGAGGAGTATATGATGCAGGTATTCTCGCTTGACGGCATGTGCAGCCTGCTCATGCAGCCGGGGCAGGAGGGCCTGCTTGAGAGTGCGGGCGTGACGGAGTGCGGGTATCCCTGGGGCGAGGCACCCACGCGCGCGATTGAGGCTCTGATGACGGCACTGGGGCAGCGCAATGCCGCCGCTTCCGGCGCGACAGCGGCGTATGACAGCATACTGTGCGGGTATTATGAGGCGATGGCGGCCGCGAAGGCCGACCCGGACAACTACATCTATGACCCGACGGAGGACACGCGGCTCAACGTGAATCTTGAAATGTATATTCACACGGGGACGCTCGGCTTCTGCTATTACGATGTGGACGGAAACGGCATTGACGAGCTGATTATCGGCTCGGTGAATGAGTATTCCATGCCGGAGTCGGTGTTTGACATTTACACGTTCGCCGACGGCGCGCTCATCCCCGTGGTGCAGGGCTGGGAGCGCAACGAATACCGCGTGTCGCCGACGGGGGAGATAATGAATCTGGCATCCGCCGGGGCGATGAACTACTGGTACGGGTTTTACACGCTCGAAAACGGCGGGCTTGTGCGGGACTATGTGCTGGTGTACAACGCCGAGGAGAACCCCGACGCACCCTACTATGTTGTATACGCCGATGAAACGCAGCAGCTTCTGACCGATGCCGAGGCGGAGGCGATTATGTCTCGCTTTGAAAATGAGGCGATAGCGTTTGATTATATCCCGCTGAGCGAGATAAACCCCGACGCGTTGGCGTGAGCGGGGGAATAGTCGAGATAAAACCGGGATTGCCGGATAAGGCAGACCGCGCCGCCGAATGGCGGCGCGGGCGATCCCTTCAGTCAGCCTTCGGCTGACAGCTCCCCTTGATGCCCAAGGGGAGCCTTTTTCGTGGCTTTTTGTTTGGCGCTCTGATTAAAATGGCGCCGGACGAAGCGAAATATTAAAGCTCTACCGCGCCGTTGGCGCGGCCTCATCAGTCAGCGGCTTTGCCGCTGACAGCTTCCCCGGAGGGGAAG
>CAZXVA010000104.1:0-3895 GCA_964644305.1 uncultured Oscillospiraceae bacterium | reverse complement strand
TTGAAAACTGCCAGACCAACGCTCTGCGTCTCGGTCAGAAGAACTGCTCCACCAACCCGCACATCTCCGACGCTTACAACTCTGACGTCGCTATTCCTTGGGACAGAAGCTCCTTCAACGTCGAGTACCGCACCAACCGCTCCGACGTTATGGAAAGCGGCACCGCGCCCTGCAAGGCGACCTGCCCGGCTCACATTCCCGTTCAGGGCTACATAAAGCTCGCCTCCGAGGGTCGTTACACCGAGGCTCTCGAGCTCATCAAGCACGAGAACCCGTTCCCTGCCGTCTGCGGCCGTATCTGCAACAAGGCTTGCGAAGCCGCCTGCACCCGCAACATCATCGACTCCTCCGTCGCCATTGACGACATCAAGAAGTTCATCGCGGAGAAGGATCTCGACGCCTCCACCCGCTTTGTGCCCAAGATGCTCAACCAGCTCGGCAAGCCCTATCCCGAGAAGATCGCCGTCATCGGCGCAGGTCCTGCCGGCATGAGCTGCGCTTACTACCTCGCCGTCAAGGGTTACCCCGTGACCGTGTTCGAGAAGGAAGACAAGCTCGGCGGTATGCTGACTCTCGGCATCCCCTCCTTCCGTCTTGACAAGGCTGTTGTCAACGCGGAAATCGACATCCTCAAGGAGCTCGGTGTTGAGTTCAAGACCGGCGTTGAAATCGGCAAGGACGTTACTCTCGACCAGCTGCGTGCCGAAGGCTTCAAGGCATTCTACCTCGGCATCGGCGCAAGCATCGGCTCTTCCGTCGGCTGCAAGGGCGACGATATGAGCGGCGTGTTCACCGGCGTTGACTTCCTGCGCGACGTCAACCTCGGCAAGACCCCGGAGATCGGCAAGTCTGTCGCAGTCATCGGCGGCGGCAACGTCGCACTCGACGTGGCTCGCACCGCAGTCCGTCTCGGCGCTGAGAAGGTCACCATCGTCTACCGCCGCAGCGAGGACGAGATGCCCGCTGACAAGGAAGAGGTCGAAGAGGCCAAGGCTGAAGGCATTGTCTTCCGCTTCCTCGCCGCTCCCGCCGAAATCACCGGCAACGGCAAGGTCGAGGCTATCTCCGTCGAGGTTATGGAGCTTGGCGAGGCCGACGAAAAGGGTCGCAGAAAGCCCGTTGGCACCGGCAAGTTCGACAGCATCGCTGTTGACTCCGTCATCTCCGCAATCGGCCAGAAGATCAACCTCGGTGGCATCGCCGAGTTCGACACCAACAAGAACGGCACTGTCGTCGTTGATGCAAAGACCTATCAGACCAGCGTTGCAGACGTGTTCGCCGGCGGCGACGTCGTGACCGGGCCGAAGTTCGCCATCGACGCGATTGCAGCCGGTAAGGAAGGCGCAATCTCCATCCACCGTTACGTCCACGCCGGTCAGACCCTGACCCTCGGCCGTGACAACCGCGACTACAAGGCGCTCGACATCAACACTGTCGCCGTCTCCGCCGGTTCCTTCGACACCGCCCCGCGTCAGAAGGCCGCTTGCGGCTCTGTCGAGGAAGCCAAGAAGACCTTCAAGGATCTGCGCGGCACCCTCACCGAGGAGCAGATAAAGAAGGAAGCTGAGCGCTGCCTCGGCTGCGGCTGTGTCGTCATCGACATTGACCGCTGCGTCGGCTGCGGCATCTGCACCACCAAGTGCAAGTTCGACGCCATCCACCTCGAAAAGACCATGGACTACGTCGGCGAGCCGTACTTCCACACCCTGCTCACCGCCGTTTCCAACATTCCTGCGGCTGTCGGCCGTCTGGCAAAGAAAAAGCTCGAAAAGAAGTAAGGCCGGTGACTGCCCATGCATGAAATCGGTGTAGTGCGCAGTATGTGCAAAACCGTGGTTGACTACATGCAAGCAAACAATATTGAGCGCATTAGCGAAATTGTTTGCGAAATCGGCGAGCTTTCGCAGATTATCCCCAAGTACGTTGAGGAAGTCTACGCCCCCGTGAGGGACGAGATTCCCGAGCTTGCGGGCGCGGAGCTTGTGATTGAGGTCATCCCCGGAATGGCCGAGTGCGACGACTGCGACGAGATATTCAACGTTGTCGAAAATAAAGGCTATTGCCCCAACTGCGGCAGCTTCCAAAAGTCCGTGCTGACGGGAACGGATTTCAATATCAAAGAGATTCATATCCCCGGCTGAACGGCTGAGCAAAATAAATAACAGCAAGGTGTCCGCCCCGGCTTGCCGGGGCGGACATTTTACTCCGCGAAAATCTTTTTTCAATTTTCAAAGCATTTTCGGATTATTTGCCCTTTTTGACATGACGCGCAGTGTTGACTTGCAGAAAAATGCAGTGTAAAATTAGATTACCTTGAAAACACAATAAAACATTGGGAGGATTCAAAACATGCCTGCATTCAGTGATTTCTATTTCCGCTCTTCCACTGCGCGCAACACGATCCGTGCGAGAAAATGCGTCCCCGATGGCGCACCGCGCGCTGTGGTGCAGATTGTGCACGGCATCGCCGAGCACATTGAGCGCTATGACGATTTCATGCGCTTTCTTGCCGAAAACGGCATCGTCGCCGTCGGCGACGACCATCTCGGCCACGGCAAGTCCGTCACCGAGCCGGGCGACCTCGGCTTTTTCAACGACAAAGACGGCTGGGACTACGCCGTGATGGACGAGGAGCGTCTGCATGACCAAATGCGCGAGGAATATCCCGATGTGCCGTACATTTTCTTCGGCCACAGCATGGGCAGCTTCCTCACCCGCACACTCATCATCAAATGCCCGGACAAATACGACGCGGCAATTTTAAGCGGCACGGGGCATCAGAGCAAGGCGCTTGTCTACGCCGGCGGACTGCTGGCAAATCTGACCGTGAAGCTCAAGGGCGCGCGCGCCGACGGTCAGCAGCTCAATGACGTCGCCTTCGGCACTTATCTCAGCCACATCACCGACCCGCGCACCCCATTTGACTGGCTGACGCGCGACGAGGCGGCGGTGGACAAATACATCGCCGACCCGATGTGCGGCTTTGTGTGCACGGCCAGCCTCTACCGCGATATGATGGACGGAGTTAAGTTCATCACCACGCAAAGCAACATCGACAAGATGGACAAAACCAAGCCCATTTACTTCATGTCCGGCGCAGAAGACCCCGTGGGCGATTACGGCGTGGGCGTTGACCGCGCATACAAGGCGTTTTGCAAGGCCGGACTTCACGATGTGAAAATCCGCCTCTACCCCGGCGGCCGCCACGAAATGCTCAACGAAACCAACCACTTGGAAGTGTACAAAGGCATCCTCGACTGGATAAACGAAAAAATAGGCTGATATCAAAAGAGTGCGGAGCTTTGAACTCCGCACTCTTGTTTGTTTGCAGGGCAAATACGAGTTGCCCCAGTCATTCAAATTGAACTGAACAGAAACAGTGAAAATGCTTTGACTGTTCTCGATATTAGCAATGCCATTATTCTTTTCAACGCAAGCAGATACATTTTTCAGCCCGTATCCGTGTATCTTACCGGTTTTTAAGCTATTTTCATTATAGGGATTGCTGATTTCGTACAGCAAGAGCTTCCTCATATAAACGGTGCAATAGCCTTGACATCTTTCAAGAAGTCTTTCGCTTTTGCAACAAATGCGTTATCGGTCAAGTATTCAATACCGGCAGGCGTTATCATGCAGTTATCAAGGTTTATCGGGTGCGGATAGGGCAAGCTGTCGATTTTCGCAAACACAACACCATCTATAAGCTCAAGCCGACACAGGTTGTGAATTATGTACGCCCAATAGCGGGGATTGATCTCCTGACTGTTAAACTTGAAAAAATCACTTTCAATACTGATTTGCTTCGGGTTTACGGCTTCGCCGCTTTTCAGACATTGGTAAAGGTAAGCAAGTATCTGATAAACAAGCACATGAAAATCGTCTTTTGCCATTCAGT
>CAZXVA010000103.1:0-3906 GCA_964644305.1 uncultured Oscillospiraceae bacterium | reverse complement strand
GTTGAAATGTTCCTGAAGAAGATGGTGCCGTCGCTTTATTCGGCACTGGGCATCTATCTGCCGCTCATCACCACCAACTGCGCGGTGCTCGGCGTTGTGCTGCTGAACGTTCAGAACAACTACAACTTCATCGAGTCCGTGGTGTACGGCATCACCGGCGGCTTGGGCTTCATGCTGGCCATCGTGCTTTTCGCCACCGTGCGCGAGCGCGTTGAGTTTGCCGATTACCCCGAATGCTTTGAGGGCTTCCCGATCTGCCTTGTGTCTGCCGCGCTTGTCGCCCTTGCGTTCATGGGCTTCAGCGGCATGAAGATCTTTTGATTAGGGAGGACGTAAAGCTATGAAATCTGTTCTTCTCGCAATACTGGTGCTGGGCGTTTTGGGCGCACTGTTCGGCGCGCTGCTGGCCTACGCCTCGAAGATATTCCACGTTGACGTTGACCCCAAGCAGGAGGCCGTGCGCGCATGTCTCGCCGGCGCGAACTGCGGCGGGTGCGGCTTCCCCGGCTGTGACGGCTATGCCGCCGCAGTTGCGGCGGGCGAAGCACCCACCAACAAGTGCGTCGCGGGCGGCGCCGAGGCCGCGGCCAAGATCGCGGAGATCATGGGCGTGTCCGGCGCGGCGGTGGAAAAGATGGTCGCATTCGTTCCCTGCTCCGGCACAACCGGCCACGCGGACATGCGCTTTAACTACACCGGCCCGGTGGATTGCCGCGCGGCAATGCTGTTCGGCGGCAAGAGCAACAAGATGTGCACCTTCGCCTGCATTGGCTTGGGCAACTGCACGCGCGCCTGCCAGTTTGACGCCATTCACATTGTCGACGGCGTTGCCAAGGTCAACCGCATGCGCTGCGTCGGGTGCGGCTCATGTGCCGACGCCTGCCCCAAGAGCATCATAAAGCTCATCCCCGAAAGCCAGAAGGTCATGCCCGCCTGCTCCAACCACGACAAGGGCGCAAAGGTGACCAAGATGTGCGACTTCGGGTGCATCGGGTGCATGAAGTGCCAGCGCGAATGCCCGGCGGACGCCATCACCGTGGTGGACTTCCTCGCAAAGGTCGATGCCGACAAGTGCGTCGGCTGCGGCCACTGCGCGGATGTGTGCCCGAGAGGCATCATCAACTGGTTCGGCAAGAAGCCGAGCGTCAAGGCGTAAGACTAAAGCAAAGATACATAATCTCAACAAGAGCTGTTGCAAGTTTTTGCAGCAGCTCTTGTTACTGCAAGCAAAAGGCAGACCGCGCCGCCTTCGGCGGCACGGGCGATCCCCTCAGTCAGCGGCTTACGCCGCTGACAGCTCCCCTTGGTGCGCAAGGGGAGCCTTTTTCGTGGGTTTTTTGCTTGGCGCTCTGTTTGAACACAGAGCTACGTTAAAAACCTACCGCGCCGGTAAGGCGCGGTCTGCTTTTGCCATGCGTTTTGTGCTTTTGGCCATATTTGAGGAAAAAGAACGTCGTTTTTTGTCGCGGGCGGGCATTGCATTATGTTGCGGGGGTATGGTAGAATACAGGGCATGATGTAATGGAGGACTGAAATGGAAGAAAAACGTCTGAAAATTCTTATTGCCAACGACGACGGCATTGAGGCCGAGGGCTTGCACCGCCTTGCGCGCATGGCGGCGAAGCTGGGCGATGTGTGGGTGTGCGCCCCGGCGGGGCAGTGCAGCGCCATGTCCCAGCGGCTGACGATATTCAACGAGCTTATTGTGCGCGAGCACAAGGATTTTGAAAATGTACGCGCGGCGTACAGCGTCACGGGCACTCCCGCCGACTGCGTGAAGGTCGCGCTGACGCACCTTTTGCCCGAAAAGCCGGATTACGTTTTTTCCGGCATCAACTTCGGCTATAACACCGGGTATGACATCGCCTACTCCGGCACGATAGGCGCGGCGCTGGAGGCCGTGATGAGCGGTGTCCCCGCCATTGCGTTTTCGTCGCAGCACGACGGGAGCTTCGACGTGGCGGAGGAATACATGCTGCCGCTGGCAAAGGAACTTATCGCAAAGGGTCAGGGCGTGGGCGAGGTTTGGAACATCAACTTCCCCGGCTGTGCACTCGATGAGCTGAAAGGGATAAAATACGACACCAAAATATGCCGGGCGGATCTTTATGAAAACTATTACCACGAGACCGTGATGGCAGACGGCGCACTGCGTCTGGAGGTCAGCGCGACGCCTTTGAGCATGGAAAACGCCGAGCAGGGCACGGACGTGCGCGCCGTGCTGGAAAACTACATTTCCGTGGGCAAGGTCAAGAGCATGGTGCTGTGATTTTGCCGACGGGAGGCAACATCTATCGTCTGTCGGCTATTGCTTTTTTACGCGCATTTTACCCAATATGCGCCCGTGAGGGGTTGTATTGGAGAAGAGAATGTGGTATAAATATATCAGTCACAGCAAGCGCCGCATTGCGGCGCAAACCAAGTTGATATTCACAGGCGTTTGCCTTGAATATAATATTTTATGGAGGAAATTCCAAAGATGAAAAAGGTTATCGCACTTCTTCTCGCACTTGTGATGGTCTTTGCTCTGTGCGCTTGCGGCCAGTCCGCAGCCCCCGCAGAGGAAGCCCCCGTTGCCGAAGCTCCCGCAGCCGAGGACGCCGCAGTTGCGGAAAAGCCCCATTTCGACAAGCTGACGCTCGAGTTCGTCCCCTCCAAGGACGCTGACGTCATCATTGCCGGCACTCAGAATCTTCCCGAACTCGTCAAGGCCGAGATGAGCAACCTCGGTTACGACATTGACGAAGTTGACATCACCGTCGGCACGAGCTATGACGCTACCGGCGAGGCCATGTCCGCAGGCTCTATCGACCTCGGCTGGCTGCCCGGCGGCACCTACGCCCTTTACTCCGATGACGTTGACGTCATCCTCACCGCAACCCGCAACGGCCTTTCCAACGACAGCGAGAACCCCGCTGACTGGAACGGCGAGGCCAATGCCACCCAGAAGAACGGCCCCCAGGTCACCTACTACCGCTCTTTGATTTACGCCGCTCCCTCCGAGTACGGCAAGAAGCTGGCCGAGAAGGTCAACAACGGTGAAGCCCTCACTTGGGAAGACCTCGACGCCGCCAAGTGGGCAGTTCAGAAGACTTCCTCTTCCGCCGGTTACATCTACCCCTCCATGTGGCTCATGGCTAACTACGACGGCAAGACCATTGCCGACCTCACCAACGTCATTCCTCTTGACTCCGGCTACGGCACTGCGTTCTCCTACGCCGCCGCAGAGCAGGTTGACATCATCGTTTGCTACGCCGACGGTCGTAACGACTACGAGGCGAGCTGGATGCTCCCGACCGATCAGCAGGACGAGACCGGCAAGCAGGGCATGGGCCGCAGCGAGTCCATCTGGAACGAGCTGAACGTCATCGGCGTGACCGAGGGTATCTACAATGACACCGTCGCCGTGTCCAAGGAAAGCGCATACTACACCCCGGAGCTTGTTGAGGCACTGCAGAACTGCTTCATCAACATCATCAACACCGACGAAGGCAAGGCCATCTTCGATGTTTACAGCCACACCGGCTATGCCACCGCAGTTGACTCCGACTACGACGGCGCACGTGCCGCTCTCAAGGCCGTTTCCGAATAATTCGCATTTGATTTAACAGAAAAGCGTCCTGCGAATACAGGGCGCTTTTCTCTCAAAATGGTGTTATAACAACTTTTATTTAGAGAAAAGAGTCGCAGCATGATAGAATTCAAAAATGTGTATAAGACTTATCCAAACGGCTTTACAGCCCTGAAAAACATCAATCTGCAAATCGAGCAGGGCGAATTCGTCGCAATTATCGGCCTTTCCGGCGCGGGTAAATCGACGATTCTGCGCTGCATCAACCGCATGCACGACATCACCAAGGGTGAGCTCACCGTGGACGGCGTGGATGTGGACTCTCTGCGCGGCAA
>CAZXVA010000102.1:0-3940 GCA_964644305.1 uncultured Oscillospiraceae bacterium | reverse complement strand
TTGTGGAAGCTGATGAACATCTCCAACGACCGCTTCATCCGCACCACGGACGATTACCACGTGGAATCCGTACAGCGCATTTTCAAGAAGATGTACGACAAGGGCGATATCTACAAGGGCGCGTACAAGGGCAAATACTGCACCCCGTGCGAAAGCTTTTGGACGGAGAGCCAGCTTGTTGACGGCAAGTGCCCCGACTGCGGGCGCGAGGTGCATGACGCGGAGGAAGAGGCGTATTTCTTCCGCCTTTCCAAGTACGCAAAGCCCGTGCAGGAGCTTTTGGAAACCGGCACCTTCCTCACCCCGCCCAGCCGCGTCAACGAAATGATCAACAACTTCATCAAGCCCGGTTTGGAAGACCTGTGCGTGTCGCGCACGAGCTTTTCCTGGGGCGTGCCCGTGGACTTTGACGAGGGGCATGTGGTTTACGTTTGGGTCGACGCCCTTTCCAACTACATCACCGCCCTCGGCTACGGCAACGAGAAATACAACGACTATGATAAATACTGGCCGGCGGACGTGCACATCGTGGGCAAGGAAATCGTGCGCTTCCACTCCATCATTTGGCCGGCCATGCTCATGAGCATGGAGGTGCCCCTGCCCAAGCGCGTTTACGGGCACGGCTGGCTCGTCATCGACGGCGGCAAAATGAGCAAGTCCAAGGGCAACGTGGTTGACCCGTATCTCTTGGCCGAAAAGTTCGGCGTGGACGCGCTGCGCTTCTTCCTCTTGCGCACCTTCCCCTTCGGCTCGGACGGCAACTTCTCCAACGAGCTGCTCATCAGCACCATCAACACCGACCTTGCCAACGACCTCGGCAACCTCGTCTCCCGCACGACCGCCATGGTGGAAAAATACTTCGGCGGCGCGCTCATTGCCGAGCGCGAACACGACGCCATGGATGATGAGCTAATCGCGCTCATCAAGTCCACCAAGGCCGCTTATGCCGCGCAGATGGACGAATTCCAGCTCCACCTCGCGCTTGAAGAGGTGTTCAAGCTCATTCAGCGCGCCAACAAATACATCGACGAGACCGCGCCGTGGGTGCTCGCGCGCGACGAGGCGAAAAAGCCGCGTCTTGCCAGCGTGATGTACAATCTCCTTGAGGCTCTGCGCGTATCGCTGACGATGCTGACGCCGTTCATGCCGGAAAGCTGTGAAAAGGCGTTTGCGCAGATAGGCGCGGCAAGCGAGCACACCACGTGGGACAAGGCCGGGGAATACGGCGTGCTGCCCGCATGCGTGAGCGTTCACAAGGGCGAAACGCTCTTCCCGCGAATCGACGCGGCCAAGATGCTCGCCGAGCTTGAAGAGCTTGAAAAGGCGGCCAAAGCGCCGCAGGTCAAAGTGCCCCCGGTGCTGCCGGAGGTGACGATTGACGAGTTTGCCAAGTGCGACATGCGCGTATGCAAGGTCATCGCATGCGAGGGCGTGAAAAAGTCCGACAAGCTTTTGAAGTTCACCCTCGACGACGGCAGCGGCACAGAGCGCGTCATTCTCTCCGGCATTCGCAAGTTCTATGAGCCGGAGGCGCTTGTGGGCAAGACCGTCGTGGCCATTTTGAATCTGCCCCCACGCAAGATGATGGGGCAAATGTCCAGCGGCATGCTCCTCTCCGCCGTGCGCGAGGTCGACGGCAAGGAAGAGCTGCACCTCGTCATGCTCGACGACTCCGTCCCCGCCGGTTCTCAGCTGTGCTGATAAGGCGAGATAGCACGAAACATATAAAAGAGATTGTTGCGGACAACGCAACAATCTCTTTTTTGTTATTCGGTTACGTTCGGGTGTTTTCCGCGCCGTGCGGCGCGGGTAAGGGCTATCTTGAGCCGCCGTTAAACAGAAAGACCCGGCTGCTCAAAATGGGGTTGCCTTCAATAATAACCGTTCAAGAAAATGCCCGGGTTGGATGTTTCCACACGAACTATGGCTAGAATCTGTTCTCTTCGCTGACTTTCTGCCGTTTGTTATCACGCCTCGGAGAAACTATACTCGGCGTATTTGTGATACTGCTCGCCGGCTTTGAGGGTGGTGGTGGGGAAGGCGGGGTGGTTGGGGCTGTCGGGGTAGGCCTCAGGTTCGAGGGCGAGGCCGCAGTTATTCGTGTGCGGGGCGGACATTGATATGCCTGTGTACACCTGCAAGGCGGGGAAATCCGTCGTGATATCGAGCTTCACGCCGCCGTGGGACACGGTGCAGGCGTGCGCGTCGGAGAGAATGAAGGCATCGTCAAGGTCGTTTTCGATGGGGCGGGCGGCGGCGAAGTCGAACTTGCCCTCGCACGGAAGAACGCGCCCGGTGGGGATGAGCCCGGCGTCAACCTCAAGATGGCCGGTGGCGCTGATGCGCATGTCATAATCCAGCACGTTGCCGCCGCCGAGGGTGAAATACATGTGCGAGGTAGGGGCGTAAACCGTGTCGGCGTCGCTCATGCCGCCGAAATCAAGGCGCAGTGCATCGCCCGCAACGGTGTAGGTGACGGTGGCGGTGAGATTGCCGGGGAAACCGTTGTCCCCATCCGGGGAGAAAATCGAAAAGCGCACGGCGCTGTCGGACAGCACCTCCGCCGTCCACGCGCGGCGGTCATACGAATTCGGGCCGCCGTGGAGCTGGTTTTCGCCCTCGTTCGCGGGAAGCACATACTCCCGCCCGTTGAGCGTGAAGCGCGCGCGGCCGATGCGGTTGGCATAGCGGCCAATCGCGGCGCATATATACGACTTGCCGGCGAGATAGCCCTCCGCGCCGTCATAGCGCAGCACCATCTCGCGTCCCTTGTATTTCAGGCTTTCCACCGTCGCGCCGAGCGTGATGACGGAAACCTCCAGCGTTTCGCTGCCGAAGGTGTAGCGCTCATACGCGCCGTAGCACTCTTTTTTCATTTTCTACACTCCTTAATTTCGTGTTTTCGCTTGTTGTGTTTTTATCATACGGCATTTGCGCCGAAATTGCAATAGTTTCCCGCGATTTCGGTATTATTTTGTCAAAGTTGTTTTCGTTAAACAGCTAAAAATTTTTGTGAAAAACTGTGCAGATTGCGAATTGTAGATAAACGCGATTTCTTGTATAATATGCGCAGTCAAAACGGATTATTTCCCGAAAACTATATAATCAGGAGGTCAGCACATGCTGAACAATGAATACTTAAAGCGCGTATATGCCGAGGTCGAGCGCCGTGACGCTCACGAGCCGGAGTTTTTGCAGGCCGTGCGCGAGGTTTTTGAATCTCTGGAGCTTGTGGTGGATAAGCACCCCGAGTGGGAGAAAAACGGAATTATCGAGCGCTTTGTCGAGCCGGAGCGCGTGATCGAGTTCCGCGTGCCTTGGGTGGACGACAACGGCGTGACCCGCGTCAACCGCGGCTTCCGCGTGCAGTATAACTCCGCAATCGGCCCGTACAAGGGCGGTCTGCGCTTCCATCCCAGTGTGAACCTCTCCATTATGAAGTTCCTCGGCTTTGAGCAGATTTTGAAAAACTCTCTCACCACGCTGCCCATGGGCGGCGGCAAGGGCGGCTCGGACTTTGACCCCAAGGGCAAGAGCGACGGCGAGGTCATGCGCTTCTGCCAGAGCTTCATGACCGAGCTTTACCGCCACATCGGCCAGTTCACGGACGTCCCCGCCGGTGACATCGGCGTGGGCGCGCGCGAGGTGGGCTACATGTTCGGCCAGTATAAGCGCATTGTCGACCGCTTTGAGGGCGCTACCATCACCGGCAAGGGCATTCCGTTCGGCGGCTCGCTTGCGAGAACGCAGGCCACGGGCTTCGGCGTGTGCTACTTCTCCGCAGAGGCGCTCAAGCACCTGAAGAACACAAGCTACGAGGGCAAGACGGTCGTCGTGTCCGGTTCGGGCAACGTGGCGCAGTACTGCGCGCAGAAGGTCAACACTCTCGGCGGCAAGGTCGTCGCCATGAGCGACAGCCAAGGCTATGTCTACGACCCGA
>CAZXVA010000101.1:0-4213 GCA_964644305.1 uncultured Oscillospiraceae bacterium | reverse complement strand
CTAACCAGCTGAGCTATGCTCCCGCGTGACAGCTTTGTTATAATACAGGAAAAAACCGAAATTGTCAATATCTAAATTGAAATTTTATTCGATTTTTTTCGCACAATTTGCGCCACGCGCCCGGACGCCCGTTTCCGCGGCGAATCTGTCGCCGCGGAAACGGGGAAATGCCGTTTTATTCGCCCTCCGGCGCGCTTGCGGCGGCCTTTTCGGCGATGATGGCGCGGATATCGGCGGGGGAGAAGGCATACTGCGTGTTGCAGAATTGACAGCTCACGCCGCACTCGCGCCCCTCGGCGGCGATGCTCTCCAGCTCCGGCGTGTCGATGCACCTGAGCGCCTCGGCCACGCGTTCGCGGCTGCAATAGCAGCGATAGCCCACGGGCGCTTCGCCCACAATGTGGTGCTCAAAGCCCTTGAGCACTTGGTTGAATAGCTCCTCCTCGCCGTCCTCGCTCAGCACGGTGGTGAGCTGATCCATCATGAAAATGTTGTCCTCCAGCTTGCCGATCAGCTCCTCCGGCGCGCCGGGCATGAGCTGCACGATGAACCCGCCCGCGGCCTTAATCGACAGGTCGGTGCCCACCAGCACGCCGAGCGCGCATGCACTCGGCACTTGCTCGCTCTCCAGCAGATACGCGGTCAAATCCTCGGCAATCTCGCCGCTGACAAGCTCGGTTGAGCCGATGTACGGCTCGCGCAGACCGATGTCGCGGCTGACGGTCAGCATGCCGTCGTGCCCGACGGCGCCGCCCACGTTCAGCTTGCCGTCGGCGCGCAGGGGCAGGTCAACCCCCGGCTCGCTCACGTACCCGCGCACATAGCCCGACGAATCCGACACGGCCACAACGCTGCCGACGGGGCCGCCGCCGTTAATGCGTATGGTGAGGGTGGCGTTGTCCTCTTTCATCATCTCGCCCAGCATCGACGCGCCGCACAGCGTGCGCCCAAGCGCGGCGGACGCGGTGGGGGAGAGCGCGTGAATGACCCGCGCGCGCTCGACCATGTCCCGCGCGGTGATGACCGCCATTTTGATGAAGCCGTCTCCGGCTGTCGCTCTTATTATTCTGTCCATTTCAAGCTCCTCTTTTTGCAATGATGAATTGCCGCCCGACGTCGCCCTGCGGCGCGTCGGTGCACAGGCGCACGTCGGCGAAGCCCTCTTTTTCCAAGCCCGCCTTCAGCGCGTCGAAGGAATAAACGTACTCCGTGTGCTCCTCGCCCTCGCGCCGCCACAGCTCGCCCTCGCGCGAGAAAATGTCCATGCCGTAGCTCACGGCGCGCCCGTCGCCGCGCATTTCCGCGCGCCACAGGCACAGCACGTCCTCCTGCTCGTCGACGTATACCTGCCCGTCCATGGATTTGAGCCATTCGGGCGAGCGAATGTCGAATATGAACAGCCCGCCCGGGCGGATGAACAGCCGCAGCCGGTGAAAAACCTCGTCCAGCTCCTCCGGGGGGATGTAGTTCATCCCGTCGAGCGAGCAATATGCCGCGTCCACCGTGCCGTATAGGTCAAGCTTGCCCGCCTCTTGGCAGAGAAAAAGCGGCATGCGCTCGGCTGTGGCGGCCTTTTGCTGCGCCTGCATCAGCATGTCCACCGACGCGTCCACCGCGATCAGCTCATACCCGCGTCGTGCAAGCTCACACGTCAGCGTGCCCGTGCCGCAGCACAAATCCAGCAGGAGGCGGAATTCGCCGCCGCAGCGGCGGAACTCCGCCTCGTAAAAATCCGCAAAAGCGCTGTACGGCACGTCGCCCGTGAGCTGATCATACCACGCGGCGAGAGGCCCGTAACAGCTCATTGCTCGTCCCCGCCTTTCACGCGGTCGAACACAATCGCGTACCCGCCGCGCCCGTATTGCAGCGAGCGGTTGACGCGGCTGATTGTGGCGCTGGATGCGCCGGTCTCGTCGAGAATCTCGCTGTAAATCATGCCGTCGTCAAGGCAAGAGGCGACCTGATACCGCTGCTCCATCGCCATCAGCTCTGACACGGTGCACAAATCGTCGAAAAACTTCATGCACTCGTCAACCGTGCGCAGACTGAGAATGGCCTTGTACATGGATTCATTTCTCGGTTTTTTGGGAAGCTTGTTCATTTCGGTCTCCTTGATTTCTCATAATATCGTGTATATAAAGCGCCGCCAACCCGCCGGGGTCGCCCCCACCGGCCAAACGCCGCTTCTGTTTGTATTATCAAGCCTATCATACATCACTTTGCCCAAAAAGTAAAGTGCTAAAGCGTTAAAGTTTTACATGACCATATTGACAATCACCGCGGAAAATGCGAAAATTGGTGCAAATGACTGAGACTGACCGGGGGTGGAGCTGTGGCGTTGAATATTCGCTCGATGACGCTTGGGGCTGGGCGTGAGGTGCTGGTTTGCCCCATCACCGCGCCCGATGAGGCCGCCGCGCTTGACTGCGCGCGCGCCCTTGCGCGCTCATGCGCAGACGCGGCTGAGTTCCGCGCCGATTTGAGCCGCGACGCGGGTGACGCCGCGCGCTTGCGCGCCGTCACGATTAAACTCCGCGCCGCGCTTGGCGACATGCCGCTGATGTTCACCTATCGCACCGAGGGCGCGAAAGCGCCGCCCGCGCTCGACGCCGCCGCGCGCCATGCCCTCATCGAGGGCGTCATCGCCGATGGCGCGGCGGACATGGTCGACATTGAGCACACCCTCCCCACCGCGCCGCGCCTTGTTTCGCTCGCGCGTGAGCGCGGCGTTGCAACGGTTTTCAGTCTGCACGATTTCACCGCCCTGCCGGATGACGCCGCGCTCGCCGACTTCGTCTCCGAGGCGCGCGATATCGGCGCGGACATCGCAAAATTTGCCTGCATGATACACACGCGCGAGGAGCTTTTGCGCCTGCTTGCGCTCACCGAGCGCCTGACGCGGCGCGGCGGCGCGCCGCTCATCGCCGCCGTGCCCATGGGCGAGGCGGGCGCGCCGGGGCGGCTTGTGGCGGGGCTTTTCGGCTCGTGCATGACGTTTTGCGCCTTTGGCGCGCCGAGCGCGCCGGGGCAGCTCGATCTTGCGCGCGCCCACCGCGCGATAAGCGCACTGCGCGGCGAGGAGCTGAAATAGTTCTTGCTAAAACCCCTGCGGCATTATATAATGTATTGCAGTTGATATTCGAGGTGATTTCTTATGCCCGTGATGCTGGATATGTCAATAGTATGGCTCGTCGCAATGGTGGCGCTGCTCATCGTGGAGGCGCTTGTGCCGGGGCTGGTGTCGATATGGTTTGCCATCGGCGCGCTCGCCGCGCTCATCGCCGCGCTGCTGCATGCACCGCTTTGGCTGCAAATCGTGTGGTTTCTCGCGGTGTCGGTGGCCACGCTGGTTTTGACCCGGCCGCTCGCGCAAAAGTTCGTCAACTCCCGCACCCAGCCGACGAATGCCGACGCTCTCATCGGCCGTGACTGCGTCGTGACCGAAAGCATCGACAACCTCGCCGGGACGGGCGCCGTGAAAATCGACGGCAAGGTGTGGACCGCGAGAAGCGAAAATGAAAACACGCGCTTTGCCGCGGGTGACGTCGTCACCGCCGTGCGCATCGAGGGCGTGAAGCTGATAGTCAAATAAACCCGACTCAAAATCAACCCGGCCGCGCTCATGCGGCGGAAAATGGAGGAAAACATGATAATTGCCGTGCTTATTCTTGTGATAATCGCCCTGCTGGTCAGCAACATCCGCGTCGTGCCGCAGGCCAAGGCCTATGTGGTGGAGCGCCTGGGCGCATACAAAACCACGTGGGGCGTCGGATTGCACCTGAAGGTGCCGTTCATCGAGCGCGTGGCGAAGATGGTGTCGCTCAAGGAGCAGGTGGCGGACTTCCCGCCCCAGCCGGTCATCACCAAGGACAATGTCACCATGCAGATTGACGCCATTGTCTATTTTCAAATCACCGACCCCAAGCTTTATACCTACGGCATTGAGCAGCCCATGTTCGCCATTGAAAATCTCTCCGCCACCACTCTGAGAAACATCATCGGCGAGCTTGACCTTGACCAGTGCCTGACCAGCCGCGACATCATCAACTCCAAGATGCGCGCCATTCTCGACGAGGCCACCGACCCTTGGGGCATCAAGGTCAACCGCGTGGAGCTGAAAAACATCCTGCCTCCGAAAGAAATCCAAAACGCCATGGAAAAGCAGATGAAGGCCGAGCGCGAACGCCGCGAAGCCATTCTGCGCGCCGAGGGC
>CAZXVA010000100.1:0-4377 GCA_964644305.1 uncultured Oscillospiraceae bacterium | reverse complement strand
CAATCCGCAAAGGCTGAGATCGGGAGAACGGCGATTAGTACAAGAAAAATGCAGAGAAAAGATAATATGCGCTTTGGTTTTACATTGGTGATGGTTTACACCTCCGATTCTTTAGCATTTGCTTTCTATACCGCTTACTCAACGGCTTAACTCGGTATGCGCCGCAAGATTTGGGTTTTTTCTTTCTCCTCATGCGGCTTTGAATGTGAGATATCCGGTTGTGTAATTTGCGTATGCGGCATCGTCCTTGCCAACTTCATAAGGAATTGCGCCTTTTAATGCGTAGTCATAGAGGAACATCCTATCCGAGCTTTGAACACTCGCCGTTGTAAAGCCGTCACCAACGTATATGGCTTCAAGCGTTTGACAGTTGGAGAACATACTGTCCATTTTCGTGACATTGGCCGTGTTTGCGCCTGTCATATCTATGGTTTTCAGCTTGACATCCGCAATAAACATTTCGCTCATATCCGTCACATTGTCTGTGTTGAAATTATGAATATCCACGCTTTCCAAGGCAGGACAGCACATAAACATTCTCCGCATAGTCGTTACCTTTCTCGTGTCAAAGTTGCTCACGTCTACACTTGGAAGAACGGTGCAATCGGCAAACAAACCCAACATATTTGTGGCGTTTGAGGTGTTCCACCGGCTTACGTCAAGCTCTTTGAGCTTCTTGCATGAGCAGAATACCTCCTGCATATTTTCAATGTTGCTTGTGTCCCACAGGCTCACATCAATACTTTCCAGCTCATAACAGCCGAGGAACATATACAGTATGCTTTTCACATTGCTCATGTTGAAGTTGCTGACATCAAGGGAGCGGAGCTTGTAGCAATACGCAAACATATATGCCATATTCGTTGAATCCGAGGTATCCACCAGAGCAAGATTGTTTATCTCGGCCAATGCCGAAAAGCTGTTGAACATTGAGCCGCAGTAGGCGTTTGCTTTTATATATCCGCTTCCGTTTCCGGCAATTATTATGTCCGTGCCGTTTCTATAACCCATAACACTGCCGTTATTCTTGTCTGACGCATCCCATGATTCATCCTCACTACCTGTTGGCTTATAGCTGTCCGCAAAGGTCACTGAAGTAATATCCGCCCTTGCAAGTGAGCCTCTGTACCACCCGGAGCCGGATTTCAGATAAGGCACAGCGGAGTTGACGCTTATGGGGACAATAGCCGTTTTTGAAATGCTATTCTCTGTATAAGAAACCGTCACAGAGCTTTTGCCAACAGAAAGCGCTGTGCCATCCGAAATGATATAGTCCGAAACCGGTTGCGAACTGCCATCGGCATAATATGCCGTTACAATCATGCCGTTTGGGTCAAAACTTTCTCCGGCGGTGTATTCGGTTTTAGTCGGAAGAGTTGTAATCTCGATTCGCGCCAATGGATTATCTTTAAGCGACAGCGTAAAGGTAAGGGTGTCTTTATATTTATTGCCCTGTGAAGCTTACGGTATATGAGGTTAGATAGGGCAATATCCTCAACGCAAACCTGCGCAGGGTCATATATCTGCTCCTCGCCGGACATTTCCCCTGTCGAGAAATCCTCGTATTTCATCACCAAATTGCGTTGCTCTTTTTCGAGCAGTGTCCGCTCACGCCGCCGCATTTGACGGTGGGCTATATACACTTCTTCGGAAACCGACACTTTTTCTCCGTTGACGATTATGTAATATTTTTCTGCCATAACGCAGAAACCTCCTGTTTTTGAATTTTGGTTAAAGTCAAAATTCAAAAACAGGAGGTGCGCGAATCGGTGGATATAAAAAATGCGCACTGACGTAGTCATCCACTATGGCAGTGCGCGAGTACTTTGATATATTATTATGCTGCGTATATGGTACGCTCAAAAGTGAATGTTTTTCTATCAGTAGCCGAGTTCTCCGGGGGTTAAACTAAAAGCTTCAACTTTGCTCAGCAACATAAATACTGGCTTTGGATTGGATTATTTTTGCGGCTTCCTCTGCCGTTTTATCGCCATTGAAAAATGAGGCACTTTCTTTATGGATGATATCAAGAACAGTTTCATCATAGATAGCAACATTATTTATTTCCGAAATTAAGCTAAACAATCTCTCGGCATCGTAGTCTGACATCTGCACAGGAAGTTCCTCGTCCTGCTTTGCAGCATCAACTTTTGCTTGTAAATTCGGCATATAAACCGGCAAATTTTCAGCATTCATATCAGGATACAAAAGTGTGAATTTGATGAACTCCCAGCAACCATTGATATTATCTCCCTGATTGATGACGCCGATCGGTTCAATCAAATAAGCATCCGTTCCACAGCTTCCATAGACAGTCGGCCAGCCAATAAAGCTGAGCTTACATCCGGCCATTTTTTCTTCATATGCGAGTTTCCACACGCTGTCAACCCACGATAGAGAGGCTATACGAGTTCCTTCCCCGACTTTTGTCGGTCCGTATCCATAAGACATATTGGTGGAATTTTCCGGCGTTTCCCGTATGCAGTTTCCTGCTTCCAGCAACTCGCGAAACTCAGGTGTATTGAAATTGCACTTGCAGTTCTCCCAATCAATAGCCGTTCGTATATATCTGGAAACGATGCTGTCTACAAAGTTTTCCTTTGTCATATTATGTATCGTTTCTATCTCATCCGGGAGTGTTTTTTCAAGGCTTAAGTATTCAGCCAACGTCCATCCATACCGATCTCCAAACCCCGAATATTTCCCTACTAAAGTCTCAAAACTAAAGCTCCCACTAATATAATAAATCCCATCACGATGATCGAGGGCGTCTGCGATAGCAATATCTTCAATTTTGATCTCTTCATCTTGATCGAAGAAATCCTTTAGGTTTGCAAGTAAATTTTTGCTGATGAAGGGATATGGGTTTATATGCGAAAAGCATATCATATCAGGATAATGCCCACTAAGAATTTCTGTATTCAAGCGAGTAAGCGCAACCTCCGCCTCAAATGTTCCGTTATCACTGTAATCAAGAATCTGCACATTATACTTCAGGTTCTTATTATTAAAATCTGATACGAGCTTTTTTAACGTATTGTCTTGACTAATTGTAGCAATTTGCAACGTTGTTTTTCTCTCTATTTCCGAAAAATCCGCTGGGTGTAGTATAAACGGTCCAGTCTCGCTCATAAGTAAGAATTGATTTTCTTCAATTGAATATATGCTGAATAACCCGTTTATGGATATATTGCACTCTGCCCATATGATGATGGGTTCTATATTTCCGTTTTGCATTATGGTATACAAACCGTTGCTATTTTTCAGAAGCAGGAAGTAGTCATCCGCCCCACTGTAAACATTGCCATTATTGCAAAGAATAGACTTGCTAAATGAAAAAGAATTTATATCTACAAGATATAGCTGATTACCATCATCAGTTGGTTGGACAAGATAAATCTGCCCATCATTTCCGGCAACGGGATAAAATGTTTCATCAGGCAGTGCAATTGAGCATACATAGTTCCCATCTGTACTGATTACGACCAGTTCGTTATTTCCTGATATCAAACAAAGCTTATCTTCGGAACAGATAAGCGATCTACTATACTTTTGTGAAATATTCTTTTCAGAAACATTAATTGATTCCTGTATTTCGCCCTTTTGAGATATTAACAGCAAGCTGTAATTGCTCTCACCACCGGACAAATCATTTTCCAAAATCCAAATGCCATCATCGGATGCTGCCGCAGCATAAAAATAATTAGGGGATGAATATATTTCCTCGCCGTCATGTTGAATCCAATATCCTTCAGGTTTAATTGCAGGTGTTACCACGCAGAATATGCCACTTTGAAGAGGAATTACTTCCAGAACCACCTGAGTTTCATTATTTATTACTGCATCATATGTTTTAAGTGCATAACACTCACCCTCTCCTTGCCATTGATTATCTGCGGCATCAAGTTGGGTGAAAGTATCGCTATGCAAATCAACCTTAGCTGTATTAAAAGAAGCAGTATCAGAGTTGGAGATGCCACAGGATGTTAATATGAGCGTAAAGGCTAAGAAAATTACAATTAGTTTATATTTTTTCATAGTATCTCCCTACTGCCTATAGCATAGTCACGATTATTGGCTTTCTCATTGCCCAGAAGTCTGGGCAATGAGAAATTGAATCTAATTCAATATACTTGCTCGGATTGTTAATTGCTTAAAAAGAACCCAAGTAATCGGAATGAACATAACCACTTATTGCATATCCATAGTACTTATAAAGCATGGTGTCGCTTCCAACGCTCCCTTTATACCAAGGGTCATTAGTATCATCATACGCGTTAAACTGTTCTCCTGTATTCAAAATGCCGTAGCTATCATAGTTAGTTCCCGGTCCACTACGCAAATTGACATTTTCGGTAACTTTCATTGGGAGGCTTG
>CAZXVA010000099.1:0-4434 GCA_964644305.1 uncultured Oscillospiraceae bacterium | reverse complement strand
CTCTCTGCAATCGCGTCGGCCAACGACTCTATCTGCGCCAGTTGATCCTCGGCGAGTGAGGAGCGGACGGTTATTGCGTCGCCGATGAACTCGGTGCCTTTGAGCGGGGAGAGAATGTCGCGCATCAGCTTTGCGCTTGTGGGCGCCCAGCTTCCGTTTTCCATGAGGGCGATTTTGCGGTTTTGCAGGTTGTGGTTTGCAAGGTCGTGCAGCAGGTTTTCCATTGTGACGAACACGCCCGCGTTGTACGTCGGCGCGGCGAACACGAGGTGGCTGCAGCGGAACGCGTTGGAGATTATCTCGCTTGCCGGGGTGACGGAGGCGTCGAACATGCGCACGCGCACACCGCGCTCGACCAGCTTCGTTGCAAGCACACTCGCGGCGTTCTCCGTGTGGCCGTAAACGCTCGCGTAGGCGAGCATGACGCTCTTTTCCTCCGGGGTGTAGCTGCTCCACAGCAGGTACTTTTCCAAAAACGCGCCGAAGTCGCGCCGCCACACAAAGCCGTGCAGCGGGCACACGAGGCCTATCTCCAGCGTCGCCGCCTTTTTCAGCACGGCTTGCACCTGCGGGCCGTATTTGCCCACGATGTTGGTGTAATACCGGCGCGCCTCGTCCAGATTCTCGGCAAAAAAGTCGGTCTCATCGGCGAAAAGCCGCCCGTTGAGCGCGCCGAACGTGCCGAACGCGTCAGCCGAGAAGAGAATCTTGTCCGTCAAATCATAGCTGAGCATGACCTCCGGCCAGTGCACCATCGGCGCCATCACGAAGGTGATTTTGTGCTGCCCAAGCTCCAGCACGTCGCCCTCTTTGACAAGCTCCAGCCGCCCGTCAAAGTTCATGCCGCGGAAGAAATTTTTCAGCATGGTCTCGGTTTTCGCGTTGCACACCAGCTTAATCTCCGGAAAGCGCAGCATCAGCGCCTCGATGGTGTAAGCGTGATCCGGCTCCATGTGCGAGACGATGAGATAATCCGGCTTGCGCCCGCCGAGCGCGTGGTCGACGTTTTCAAAATACGTCTGATACACGGCCTTGTCCACCGTGTCGAAAATCGCCACCTTTTCGTCGAGCAGCACATAAGAGTTATAGCTCACGCCGTCGGGCACATCGTAAACGCCCTCGAAGCAGGCAAGCCGCCGGTCATCGGCGCCCACCCAAATCAAATCCTCCGTAACCTTTCTCGTGCAGTACATGCGCGCAATCCTCCGTTTTCAAAGATTTTATGCCCTAATTATATATCAGCTCGCGCACTATGACTGTTGCGCATGCAACAAAAAAGTGATAGTATTATAGATATAATTGCGGCAGAAAGAAAAAAGAGGTGTCGGATATGGTTGGGGAGACCGAGCTTTTCTCCGGGATAAGCGAGGAGAGCATAGAAAAAATGATCGCCTGCTTCAAGCCCGAAACGCGCACTTTTAGGCGCGGCGAGACCGTCATGGTCTATTCCCCGGACTTGAGCTATCTCTGCGTTTTGCTTAGCGGCGCGGCGCATTTATACTGCATGGACAGCGACGGCGAGTACGTCCTCTTGGAAAACTACTCCGCCAATGACATCTTCGGCGAGGTTTTCGCCATGCCCTACGGCGATTTGGGTTACGCCGTCGAGGCCGACAGCGACTGCCGCGTCATGTTCATCCGCTTTTCGTGCATCACGGGGCGCTGCCCGAACGCGTGTCAGCACCACACGCGCCTGACGCAGAATCTTTTCGAGCTGACGGCCAAAAAGGCGCAGTCGCTCGCCATGCGCATCAATATGCTCAGCAAGCGCTCACTGCGCGGCAAGCTCAACGCATATTTCGACTATCTCTGCGAAAAAACCGGCAGCACCAGCTTTGACGTCGAGACCTCGCTGTCCCAGCTCGCGGTGTTCCTCTGCGCCGACCGCGCCAGCATGATGCGCGAGCTTAAAAACATGGCCGACGAGGGGCTTATCGAGCGGCACGGCCGCCGCGTCAGGCTGCTGCGCGAGTGACTACATATTATAATTAAGGAGGCTGAACCATGTCATCGAAGAAATTCTACACCCCGGACGGGGTGATTCAAAGCGCGGAATTAGAGCGCGATTATGCCGCCGCCGACAAGTTCGACGGCGCGCGCGTGGGCAAGCTCGGCGTGTATTACCGCGACGGGCTGCGCACCAAGTTCATGGCCTTTGACACGCTGGAGCGGGCGTTCATCCGCATTCAGGAGGTCACGGGGCGCATGTGCTGCGGCAGCGTCAATTTTGCGTATTATCGCCTTGTGCTCGTGCGCGGCGGCGTGGAGTGCGCTGACATAATGTCCGAAAGCGAGAAGGCGATGGACGCGGCGCTGTCCAAAATCCACGAAAACGCGCCCGCGCTCGCAATCGGCGTGGCGCAGTAGGCACTAATCTCACACAAACGGCTTATAATATGTAGGGCGGCAGCGGGCGCAGAGTGTGCGCCGACGTCTGCCGCCTTATTATTATATGAAGGCGTTGATATAATGCTGCATTCTCTTGCTCTTGCCGGGCTTGGCACGGGCTTTATATTTCTGATGACCACGCTCGGCGCGGCGACGGTGTTCTTCTTCGCGGGGGAGATGAACCCGCGCCTGCGTCGGGCGATGATGGGGTTTGCCGCGGGCGTGATGCTCGCGGCCTCGGTGTGGAGCATGATAATCCCCGCCATTGAGCGCGCCGAGAGCGCCGGGGCGCGCCTGCCGTGGCTTCCGGCGGCGCTGGGCATCGTCGCGGGCGCGGCGTTTCTCATGCTGCTCGACGGCGTTATTGCGCGTCTTGGCTTTGCCCGGCGCGGCACCTCGCCCCTGCTCATCACGGCCATCACCGTCCACAACATACCGGAGGGCATGGCCGTGGGGCTGGCGTTCGCCCTCGCCGCGCATGGCGAGGGCATGGCCGCCGCGTCCGCCCTCGCCCTCGGCATCGGCATTCAGAATCTGCCGGAGGGCGCGGCGGTGTCGCTCCCGCTCAGGCAGCTGGGCATGCCGCGCGCCCGCGCGTTCGGCATGGGCGTGCTCTCCGGCGCGGTCGAGCCGCTGTTTGGGGTGCTGGCGGTGCTCGCCGTGGCCGGGGCGCAGGGCGCGATGCCGTGGCTGCTGGGCTTTGCGGCGGGGTCGATGCTCTATGTCTCCGCGCACGAGCTTATCCCCGAAGCAACCGGGCGCACCGGCTCATGCGCCTTCATCGGCGGATTCTTGATAATGCTGGTGCTCGATGTCGCACTGAGCTGAAGCCCCAAAACACACTCGCTGCGTTTTTCTTCCGAGACTTGACAAAAGCGTCTTAAAATATTATAATTTGTTTAAGCTTTATAACGAGGGTTATATAACGCCCCGTAAAAAATGGAACAAACTAAGGAGAACGAGAAATGCCCCCCAAACCGAAGTATACCAGAGACGAAATCACTGCCGCCGCCTATGAGCTTGTCCGCGAGCGCGGGTCTGACGCCATGACCGCGCGCGAGGTCGGCAAGTGCCTGGGCGTGTCCAGCTCGCCCATTTTCACCGGCTTTCGCGACATGGAAGAGCTTCGCGTCAACGTCGTGGCGCGCGCCCGCGCCCGCTTTGATGAGTATGTCGCCGTGGGCGAGGGCTTCAAGCCGGCCTTCAAAAAGCGCGGTATGCAGTGGGTGAAGTTTGCGCAGGATGAGCCGATGCTTTTCCGCCTCCTTTTCATGTGCGACAACGGCTCGAACACCGACCTTGACACCGCCATCGGCATCAACCCCTCCGGCCGCGTTGAGGACATTGACATCATCATGCGCGACTATTCCCTCACCCGCGAGCAGGCCGAGCACCTTTTCCGCCAAATGTGGGTGTATACCTACGGCCTGTGCTCTCTCTGCGCTGCGCACGTCTGCCGCTTTGCAGATGAAGAAATCTCCACCCTCCTCACCGACGTCTTCACCGGCCTCCTCCTCGTCCTCAAATCCCCACCCGCCAACGTCACCCTCCCGGTTGAAGTGTAAGGCGCGCTTGGGAAACGCGATAATACGGAATTAAACATCTGTTATGGTATAACAATATGCTCCCCATGGTGCAAAAGCTGACCCACTCAGCCCGCCCACGGGGAGCGTGTCATATTCCGCAATTTGTTGAAAAATGCCGGGGATATGGTATAATGGAATCAGATTGTGCGACATTCCCTTTTAACCAAGAGGAGGAGAACCATGGATAAATTGAAAATGCAAACGGCGAACAAAGCCGATGAGAATTTCAGAAAGCTGGCGGAGCTGTTCCCCAATTGCGTGACGGAGATGCTGGACGCAGAGCGCAGCACGCCGGAGCGTAAGGTTTACAAGAAGGCAATCAACTTTGAATTGCTCAAGCAAATGCTGTCCGGCGATGTGGTGGACGGCGATGAGGCTTATGAATTTACATGGGTGGGCAAAAAGGCGGCAATTGTGGAAGCCAACAAGCCCATCCGCAAGACACTGCGCCCCTGCCCCG
>CAZXVA010000098.1:0-4622 GCA_964644305.1 uncultured Oscillospiraceae bacterium | reverse complement strand
GGCTCGGCATACACGGACACGTCGTGCAGCACGTCCTTGCCCTCTTCGTATGCAAAGTCGACCCCGACCATGCGCACGTCGCCGCGCAGCTCGGTGTAGGTGAGAGTGCCGTCGGTGTGCGGGTGGCGCCATGCCCAGCGGCCGGTGCGCTTGTCGGTCTCGGTTATCGTGCCGTCGGGCGCGATTTCGGCGTTGACGAGGGTGACATAGCCGTTGTCGGCCTCGGCGGGCTGGTCGACGAGGGAGAACAGACGCTGAGCACCCGCGGCGGCCATGACCACGGAGTTAATCTGCTGGGAGAGCTGGTTGACGTTGGCGGTGAACTGCTTGGCCATGTTCAAAAACGGCACAAGCACCGTCACGTCCAGCGCAAGGCCGGAAAGACTGACGTTCGGCACGCCGAGGAGCAGCAGCACGCCGCCCACAAGCGCGATGATGACATACAGCACGTTGCCGATGTTGCCGATGATGGGGCCGAGGGAGTTGGCGTAAGCATGCGCCTTGAACCCGGCCTCGAAAAGCTCTTCGTTTATCGCGTCAAAGTCGTCAATGCTCTGCTTTTCGTGGCAGAAGACCTTGATGACCTTTTGGCCGTTCATCATCTCTTGCACAAAGCCCTCGGTCTTGGCCACGGCGGTTTGGTTGGCGAGGAAGTACCGCGCCGAGCCGCCGCCGATGCGCTTGGCGACAAATACCATCGCCACAACGCCGATGAGCAGCACCAGAGTGAGCCACACGGAGAAGTAAAGCATCAGCGAGAACACCGTCAGCACGATGGCGCCCGCCTGAATGAGCGAGGGCAAAACCTCGCTGACAAGCTGGCGGAGAGTGTCGATATCATTGGTGTAAAAGCTCATGATATCGCCGTGCTTGTGCGTGTCGAAATACTTGATGGGCAGATCCTGCATGCCGTCAAAGGTTTCGCGGCGGAGCTTGTCGAGAAAGCCCTGAGTCATGATGGCCATGAGCTGCTTGTAGAGCACCAGCAGGATGATAGACGCCACGTACAGCGACGCAAGAAGCGTGATGTACGGCAAAATCTCCGCCTTGGCGGACGCCCAGTCACCGGTCTTGACCCATTTTTCCACGACGGTGAGAACGTTTTGCACGAAAAGCGAGGGAATGGAGCTGACGATGGAGGAGAAGAGAATGCACACCACGGTCAGCGGCGCGAGCACGGGGTAATAGCCGAAGAACTTTTTCACGGTGCGGCCGAGTGCCTTGAAGTCGGTTTTGGGCAGTTTCTTATTCATCGCCGTCACCTCCGTTCGTCTGCTGCTCGTATACCTCGCGATAAATTTCACTGCGGGTGAGCAGCTCATCATGCCGCCCGACGTCGACAATGCGGCCGTTGTCCATGACGACGATCATGTCCGCATCCTCAACCGAGGCGATGCGCTGGGCGATGATGATTTTGGTTGTAGAAGGAATGAAGGACTTGAAGCCCTGACGGATGAGCGCGTCGGTGTGCGTGTCGACGGCGCTGGTGGAGTCGTCGAGAATGAGAATTTTGGGGTTTTTCAGCAGTGCGCGGGCGATGCACAGGCGCTGCTTTTGCCCGCCGGACACGTTCGTGCCGCCCTGCTCGATGTGGCTGTCGTATCCATCGGGGAAGGAGCGGACAAAATCGTCCGCCTGCGCGAGCTTGCAGGCCTCTATAAGCTCGTCGTCCGTGGCGTTGGGGTTGCCCCAACGGAGGTTTTCTTTAATCGTGCCGGAAAAGAGAGTGTTCTTTTGCAGCACCACGGCCACGGCCGAACGCAGCGCGTCAAGGTCATATTCGCGCACGTCGTGCCCGCCGACCTTCACGCTGCCCTCGGTCACGTCATAAAGACGCGAGATGAGCTGAATGAGTGTGGATTTGGCCGAGCCCGTGCCGCCGATGATGCCGACGGTCGCGCCGGAGGGAATGTGGAGATTCACGTCCGAAAGGGCGTATTTTTCGGCTTGGAGGGAGTATTTGAACGAAACGTTGTCAAAGTCCACAGAGCCGTCGGGAATGTCGAAAATGGGGGCTTCGGGGTCGGTGAGGGTGCTTTCCTCGTTCAAGACCTCGCAGATACGCGAGGCGGACTCGGCCGACATGGTGAGCATGACGTAAATCATCGAAATCATCATCAGGCTCATGAGAATCTGGATGCCGTAGGTCAGCATGGCGGAGATTTGGCCGACGTCGATGGTGCTGCCGCCGCTGGTGACGATGATGCGCGAGCCGACGGTGAGAATGAAAATCATGTTGAAGTAAACACAAAGCTGCATCAGCGGCCCGTTGAGCGCGACTATGCGCTCGGCATAGGTGAAGTCCTTGGCGATGCTGCCGGAGGCGCGGCCGAACTTCTCTTTTTCATAGTCCTCGCGCGAAAAGCCCTTGACCACGCGCATTGCGCGCACGTTTTCCTCGATGGACTCATTGAGCTTGTCATAGCGCTTGAACACCGCGCGAAATGCGGGCATGGCCTTTTTGGCAATGATGAACATGCCCACGGCCAGCACCGGGATGACCACGACGAAGGTCGTGGCGAGTGCGCCGCCCATGATGAACGCCATCACAATGGAGAACACGAACATCAGCGGCGAGCGAACGGCCGTGCGGATGAGCATCATGAACGCCATTTGGACGTTTTGAATGTCGGTGGTCAGGCGCGTGACGAGGGAGGCGGTGGAAAACCGGTCAATGTTTTCAAACGAGAAGCCCTGTATGCGCGCAAAAATGTCGTGGCGGAGGTTCTTGGCAAAGCCGGCGGACGCCTTGGCGCAGGTGAACCCGCCCAAAGAGCCGCAGCCGAGCGAGACAAGGCTCATCGCCACGAGCACAAGCCCGATGCGCACAACTGTGGTAAGCTCTGCGCCGGCCTTTATCATGTTAACAAGCTCTGCCGTGATGAACGGAATCAAAACCTCGATGAAAACCTCAAGTATCATCAGCAAAAAGGTTATCACCGTGGGCTTTTTGTATTCACGCAGGCTTGAAGCAAGCTTTTTAATCATACTTAATGCGTTCACATCCTTTCCGGGGAATCTCAGTCGGCGCGGGATGAGCGCGCCGGCAATGGGTTGATAACGTGCAAAAACGCGGGGGAAACGCGGGGGAAATTGTATTTAGGAGGAGAGGACACATGTGTCCTCTCCTCCGGATATTTTGGTTACCGGGATTATTTGAGCTTTTCGAGATAATCGACGATCTTGCGCACGGTGGTGAGCTGTGCGGCGTCCTCGTCGTTGATGCTGATGCCGAAGGCGTCTTCGAGGCTCATGATGAGCTCGACAACGTCAAGCGAGTCGGCGCCGAGGTCGTCGATGAGGCTGGTGTCCATGGTGATGGAGTCGGGGTCGGCCTCAAACTGCTGGGCAAGAGCGTCTCTTATGTTTTCAAAAATCATGATAAGTCCTCCGATGTGCGTGGCACATAAAGATTTTGATCAGAATTGAAGGGTGAGCTTATGCCCACTCGCGGCTCTGTGGCTTGTTGGAGCGGTTCTCGCTGCTCGCTGTGGAGGCGGCAGGGGCGGCAGCGGGGGCGGAGGTGCGCTCGGCAGAGCGGGGTGCACTCTCGCGGCTGTCGCGGCGGCGGTCATAGCGGGAGGAGCGGTTGTCATTGCCGCGGACATAGGACACGACCACGCGGCGGTTCGGCTCAACGCCGGTGGAGCCGGTGGTGACGCCCTCATAGTTTTGAAGCGCGGTGTGAATGACGTGGCGCTCATAAGAGTTCATCGGCTCAAGCGCCATGCTGCGTTTATACTTGATGGCCTTTTCCGCCATTTTTTCGGCAAGGCGGGTGAGGGATTCCTCGCGCTTTGCGCGGTAATTCTCGGCGTCGACGCTGATGTGCAGGTGCGTGTCGCTGCCGCGATTGACGACGTAATTGGTCAGGTGCTGAATGGCGTCGAGCGTTTCGCCCCGGCGGCCGATGATTGCGCCCATGTTGCTGCCGGAAAGCTCAACGTTGATGCCGCCGTTGTCGCGGGGTGAAATGGCGATGTCCGCCTTGACGCCCATGCGGTCAAGCAGCCCCGTCAAAAACGTGCGAATGGCGGCGTAATCCGCGTTTTCGTCCACGACGGCGGACGGCGCGGCCACGGGGGCGGCGGATTTTGCGCTCGCGGCGGGGGCGGCGGGCGCCTCGTCGGGAGCTTCATAGCTCACGCGCACCACGGCGGGAGAAGCACCGATGCCCAGAAAGCCGGATTTTGCGCGCGCGACGATCTCAACGGACACGTCGTCGCGGTCAAGCCCAAGCTCTTTGAGAGCCGCGGCAATTGCATCGTCCTCGGTGCGGCCGGACTTTTCCAAAGTTTTTATCATAGTGTCGTTTTCTCCTAGTTATTCTTCGTCTGCCTTGTCGGCCTCGGTCTCGGCCTCGGTCTCGACTTCTGCTTCGACCTCGGCGGCCTCGTCGCAAGCGGTGTCCGGCTCGAGCGCAACGGTGTCTTCCGCGGCGATGATGACATCGTCGGGAATGCTTTCGTCGATGGAGGGGGCAAGCTCGGACTCGGCGGCGGCGAGGATGGTGGCCTCCTCGGCGGCTTCGGGGTTGGTGAAGCGATCGGGGACATAAGCGCGGCCACGGGCATAGCGGCGGTTGCCGACCTGCGAGGCGGGCAGCTCATTGTCCTTTATGC
>CAZXVA010000097.1:0-4634 GCA_964644305.1 uncultured Oscillospiraceae bacterium | reverse complement strand
GGAATGCATCGAGCAGGGCAAGAAGTACTTCTCCGTGGCCTCCGGCGGCGGCACGGGTCGTACCCTCCACCCCGACAACATGGCCGCCGGCCCCGCCTCCTACGGCATGACCGACACCATGGGTCGTATGCACTCCGACGCGCAGTTTGCCGGTTCTTCCTCCGTTCCTGCGCACGTTGAGATGATGGGCTTCCTCGGCATGGGCAACAACCCCATGGTCGGCGCCACCGTCGCCGTCGCCGTCGCCACAGCAGAAGCCCTCAAGTAATCCCTTTCGGATTCGTAAAGCGATATAAGACAAGGGACTGCCGCAATCAATTCCTGCGGCAGTCCTTTTTTGCGTTTAAGAATGACGCTCTCTCGCTTTTTACACTTTTTTAACCAATCAAAGCGGCTGTATCGTATAATATATGATTATACTAATAATTATAATAGGGGGCAGAATATATGAATAAACGCGCGCTTATCGTTGAGGACGATGTCAACATCGCCGAGCTTTTGCGCCTTTATTTGGGGAAGGACGGCTTTGAGGTCATGATTGCGCCCGACGGCGGCAAGGCCAAATCCACCTTTGACCTTTTCCAGCCGGATGTTGTGCTGCTTGACATCATGCTGCCCGTCAAGGACGGGTGGGAGGTTTGCCGCGAAATCCGCGAGCGCTCTTCCACGCCCATAATCATGCTCACAGCCAAGGGCGAGACTGCCGACAAGGTCAACGGTCTTGAGATGGGCGCGGATGACTATGTCACCAAGCCCTTCGACGTCAAAGAGCTCATCGCCCGTGTACACGCCGTCATGCGCCGCACCGACGCCGACGCGCCCGTTGACAAAAAGCTCAGCTTTGACAAGCTCGTCATCAATCTCGATTCCTATGAGCTGATTGTTGACGGCAAAAAGATTGACACCCCGCCGAAAGAAATGGAGCTTTTGTATCACCTCGCAAGCTCGCCCAACCGCGTGTTCACGCGCAACCAGCTCCTTGATGAGGTTTGGGGCTTTGACTATTTCGGCGACTCGCGCACGGTCGATGTTCACATCAAGCGCCTGCGCGAAAAGCTGGAGGGCGTGTCCGAAAGCTGGAGCCTCAAAACCGTTTGGGGCGTGGGGTATAAGTTCGAGGTCGTCGAGTAAGGCGCACTATGAAAAGCATTTATCTGCGCAACTTTGTCGCCACGGCGACCATGGTGGCCGTGTGCTTTCTCATCGTGGCGTTCTCCTTCGTCGGCATCGGCCGCAATTACCTCATCAATGAATATCGCGAGGTGATGGTGGACTCGGCGCGCGAGGTCTCGCGCACGGCGGCGGCAATCGCTCAGAATAGTTCCTTGAAAAGCTGGGTCTTGAGCATGACGCTCTCTTCCGTCTCCAACTCCACCGGCAACCATGTTTTCATTGCCGACCCCACCGGCGTCATCGTCACCTGCTCTGACAGCACCCCCGTCTGCGAGCACATGGGCGTCAAGCTCCCGGACGATATTCTCACTCAGCTTGATGCAAACGGTCTTGTCAACCAAATCACCAACCTCGGCGGACTTTATGAAAGCAACCGTTATATAGTCGCCCAGCCCATCATTGTCGCGGGCGGCGCGAGCACGCTCGGCTATGTCTTTGTCACGAACAACATTGACAATATGCTCGGCGCGTGGTCGACTTTTTTGAAAGTCGCCGCATTTGTCACCATTGCGGTTTTTATTGCGGCGCTGAGCATTTCGCTGTTTTATTCCAAGCGCATGGCGCGCCCGCTTGACGAAATCGCCGCTGCCTCGCGCAAGTTTGCGCGCGGCGACTTTTCCGTGCGTGTCAAGCAGATTGAAGACCCCACCGACGAAATGGGCGCGCTTATTGAGTCGTTCAACAAAATGGCGGACTCTCTTGAGGTCGCCGAAGAGCGCCGCAGTGAGTTCATCGCGAATATCTCTCACGAGCTGCGCACACCCATGACCACCATTGCCGGCTTTGCCGACGGCATACTCGACGGCACTATCCCCCACGAGGACGAGCAAAAGTATCTCCGCTCCATCCGCGATGAGACCCGCCGCCTCTCCCGCCTTGTGCGCGACATGCTGGACGTTTCTCAGATGAAGGCGCGCGCCGCCGACGAGAGCAAGCGCGTTGTTTTCGACCTGACAGAGCTTGTGCTGCAAACGCTTTTGAGCTTTGAGCGCCGCGCCACGCAGAAAAATCTCGACGTCGACCCGCAGCTGCCGGACAATCATATCATGGTCATCGCGGACAAAGACGCGATAACCCAGGTCATTTACAATCTCCTCGACAACGCCGTCAAATTCGCCCACGAGGGCACGTGCATCACCCTCCGCCTTTATAAGGACAACGGCAAGGCGTATGTCTCCATCAAGGATGTCGGCGAGACCATCCCGCCCGATGACCTCCCGTTCATCTTTGACCGTTTCCACAAGTCCGACCGCTCCCGCAGTCTTGACACCAGCGGCGTCGGCTTGGGGCTTTACCTCGTCAAAAGCATCATCAACAGCCATGACGAGGACATTGCCGTGCGCAGTGAGGACGGCGTGACCGAGTTTGTTTTCACCTTGCCCTTGGCAAGGTAATAGATATCAGATCAGAGGTTTGGATATGAGCAATAATGAATGGTACGGCGGCGAGGGCTGGTATGAGCCGCTCAAAAAGCCCACAAAGCCGAGCGCGAAAAAGCCCCGCCGCAAGCGCGGCTGGACGACTCCGCGCATAATCGGCTGCATCGTGATTGTGCTTCTGCTCATTGTGGGCACGTCGCTTGCTTTTGCAAACGGCTCTGCCGCCGTGGTTTTCCGAAGCGGCGACGATGTGTGGGACTTTGACAGCGGTGACCGGCTTGAGGATTTGCCCGACGATAAGGACGAATTCTTCGGCAATTATTACACCTCCACCGATACCGACACTGCCAAGGTCGACATTCCACTTGCCGATCTCACCACCGACTTCCGCCTCAATCCGGAGACGGCAGGGGACAGCGAGCTGACTCTCCAGCAGCTTTATTCCGAGTGCGCACCCTCCGTCGTGGCAATCTACGGCTATGTTGACGGCAAATCCGGCTTTTATTGGGGCACCGGCGTCGTATTGAGCGAGGACGGCCTGATTTTGACCAACACCCATGTCCTCGAAGAGTGCACCGGCGCCGTTGTCAAGCTTTTTGATAACAGCGAGTATGATGCCACTCTCGTCGGCGCGGACGCGATAAGCGATATTGCCGTACTGAAAATCAACGCCACGGGGTTGACGCCCGCACACTTTGGCACAAGCGCCAATCTCTCCGTCGGCGACCACGTCGCCGCCATCGGCAACCCCTTGGGCGAAAATTTCCGCACCACCATGACCGACGGCATTATCTCCGCCATCGAGCGCGGCATCAATTATAAAGGCCACAGCATGACCCTCCTGCAAACCAACACCGCCATAAACGAGGGCAATTCCGGCGGGCCGCTGTTCAATATGTACGGTCAGGTCGTCGGCATCACCAACATGAAAATGATCTCCATGTATTCCAGCATTGAGGGCATCGGCTTTGCCATTCCCAGCTCCACCGTCGCCACCGTCGTCAACTCCCTCGTGCAGTTTGGCGAGGTGCGCGGCCGCCCAAGCATCGGCATCACCGTCGGCGCGATTCCCCAAACCGCCGCCGAGAAGTACGGCTTGCCCGAAAAGGGGCTGTACGTCTCCGCCGTTCAGCCCGGCTCTGACGCCGAAAAACAGGGCATTCAGCCCGGTGACGTGATATTGCAGGTCAATTACCAGCCCGTCACCACCACCGATGAAATAAACGCCATCAAAAACAACCTCGAAGTCGGCGACGTGATGATCTTCACCGTCTGGCGCGACGGCCAAGAGATAGAATACGCCATCGCCCTCATGGACACGAACGATTTGTACGATTGACGATAAAACTGAATATAAAAGCACACAAGGTGCGCCGCGTTGCGGCGCACCTTGCTGAATATATCGAAGAGGATTTATTATTTTGCGGCCTCCATGCCGGCGATGAGGGCTTTTTTGTTGCCCTCAAGGAAGCGCAGTTTGCGCTCGCCCAGCTCGATGCGGATGGCCTCTGTCATCTTGTCGACGGACACGATGGGCATTTTTTCAAGCAGAGCGCCCAAAATGGCGACGTTTGCGCCCTTCGGGTTGCCGACTTCCTCGGCAATCTTCATCGCGTCGCAGTACACCACGGTGATGTCATCGCGCACGGACTTGCGGTCGATGATGGAGCTGTTGATGACGAGGACTCCGCCGGGTTTGACAGCGTGCTCGAACTTGTCAAGCGAGGGCAGGTTCATCGCGACAACGGCGTCGGCACTGCCGACGATGGGAGAGGCGACGGGGTCATCGCTGACGATGACGGAGCAGTTTGCCGTGCCGCCGCGCATCTCGGGGCCGTAGGAGGGAAGCCAGGAAACGTTCTTGCCGTCGAGCATGCAGGCCATTGCCATGAACTTGCCTATCAGCAGCATGCCCTGACCGCCGAAACCGGCGAATATAAACTCTTTAGTCATATTATTCTGCCCCCTTATCTTTGTACACACCCAGAGGATAGTAGGGGATCATGTTTTCTTCAAGCCACTTCATTGCCTCGACCGGGCTGAGACCCCAGTTGGTGGGGCAGGTGGAAAGAACTTCGATCA
>CAZXVA010000096.1:0-4641 GCA_964644305.1 uncultured Oscillospiraceae bacterium | reverse complement strand
ATGCGGGAGACAACGCCCTTGTTGCCGTGACGGCCGGCCATCTTGTCGCCGACGGAGATTTTGCGCTTTTGAGCAATGTAAACTCTGACGACCTGATTGACGCCGGGGTTCATCTCATCGCCGTTTTCGCGGGTGAAGACCTTGACGTCGACGATAATGCCGCTCTCGCCGTGGGGCACTTTGAGGGAGGTGTCGCGCACTTCGCGAGCCTTTTCGCCGAAAATTGCACGCAGGAGGCGCTCTTCGGCGGTCAAATCGGTCTCGCCCTTGGGCGTGACCTTGCCGACGAGGATATCACCGGCGGTGACTTCCGCGCCGACCATGATGATGCCGCGCTCGTCGAGATACTTCAGCGCGTCATCGCCCACGCCGGGGATATCGCGGGTGATTTCCTCGGGGCCGAGCTTGGTGTCGCGCGAATCGCATTCGTACTCTTCTATATGGATGGACGTGAACACATCCTCCATGACAAGGCGCTCATTCAAGAGAACGGCGTCTTCGTAGTTGTAGCCCTCCCAGTTCATGTAACCGACAAGGATGTTCTTGCCGAGGGAGATTTCGCCGTTGCTGGTGCTCGGGCCGTCTGCAAGCACGTCGCCCTCGGCCACGCGGTCACCCACGGAGACGATGGGGCGCTGATTGAAGCACGTGCCCTGGTTGGAGCGGGAGAACTTGATGAGCTTGTAGTCTTTCAGCTCACCGGCGTCGTAACGGACGGTGACGTAATTGGCGTCAACGCGAGTGACAACGCCGTCGCCCTCGGCCAGCACGCAAACGCCGGAGTCGACCGCGCATTTATGCTCAATGCCGGTGGCGACGATGGGGGCTTGGGTGGTCATGAGAGGCACGGCCTGACGCTGCATGTTCGCGCCCATGAGTGCGCGGTTGGCGTCGTCGTTTTCGAGGAAGGGGATCATCGCCGTGGCGATGGAAACCATCATCTTGGGGCTGACGTCGATATAATCGACATCCTCGCGGTTGACCTCAACGGTGTCGTTGCGGTGGCGGCAGGTGATGCGCTTGTTGACAAGAACGCCGTTTTCGTCAACGGGCTCGCTGGCCTGTGCAACGGTGAACTGGTCTTCCTGATCGGCCGTCATATAATCAACCTGATCGGTGACGCGGCAAGTGCCCTTTTCAACCTTGCGGTAGGGCGCGACGAGGAAGCCGTATTCATTGGCGCGCGCATAGGAGGCCAGGTAGGAGATAAGGCCGATGTTCGGGCCTTCGGGCGTCTCTATCGGGCAGAGGCGGCCGTAGTGGCTGTAATGAACGTCACGCACGTCGAAGCTGGCGCGCTCACGAGAAAGGCCGCCGGGGCCGAGCGCGGACATACGGCGCTTGTGCGTAAGCTCGGAGAGGGGGTTGGTCTGATCCATGAACTGCGACAGCGGGGACGAGCCGAAGAACTCTTTGATCGCCGCGGTCACGGGGCGGATGTTGATGAGGCTTTGCGGGGTGACAATGTCGAGATCCTGCAGCGTCATGCGCTCGCGAATGACGCGCTCCATGCGGGAAAAGCCGATGCGGAACTGGTTTTGCAGCAGCTCGCCCACGCAGCGGACGCGGCGGTTGCCGAGATGGTCAATGTCGTCACTCTCGCCGATGCCGTGGGCAAGGCAGTTGAGGTAATTGACGGAGGCGAAAATATCGTCGGCCACGATGTGCTTGGGGATGAGCACGTCGATATTCTCGCGGATGGCGTCTTTGAGCGCGTCGCCCTCGAAGCGGGCGCACAGCTCACGCATGACGTTGCCGCGGACAAGCTCTTTTATGCCAAGCTCGGCCGGGTCAAAGTCGACAAAGCGGCGGATGTCCACCATGCCGTTGGAGAAAACGCGGACGGTCTTGTCGTCATCCTTGAGGAAAACGTCAAGCACACCGGCGTCGGCGATTTCGCGCGCCTTGGCGCGGGTGAGGATTTCGCCCGCGTCGGCGAGGATTTCGCCGGTGAAGGGGTCAGCCACGGGCTGAGCCAGCTCAAAGCCCGCAATGCGCGGGAAGAGAGAGAGCTTTTTGTTGAACTTATAGCGGCCGACGCTGCTGATTTCATAGCGGCGGCGGTCATAGAACAGGCCGTCAAGCAGAACCTCCGCGGACTCAACCGTGGGAGGATCGCCCGGACGGAGCTTGCGGTAAATCTCGATGAGGCACTCATCGCGCGTGGTGCAGGTGTCTTTGTCGAGCGTGGCAGTCATGCGCTCATCTTCGCCGAAAATCTCTTTCAGGCGCTCGTTGGTCTCAGCGCCGGAAGAGGGGTTGGAAACGCAGCTGAGCCACGTGGCGGGCTCTTCGGCGTTGTAGCGCCCCATGGCCTTCAAGAACCAAGTGATGGGCAGCTTGCGGTTTTTGTCGATGCGGACGTTGAAAACATCGGCCGCGTCGGTTTCATACTCAAGCCATGCGCCGTGATACGGGATGACGGTGGCCGCGTACACGCTCATCATGGACTTGTCCACGGTGCGGTCAAAGTACACGCCGGGAGAGCGGACAATCTGGGAAACGATGACGCGCTCTGCGCCGTTGATGATGAAGGTGCCGCCGGCGGTCATGAGCGGGAAGTCGCCCATGAAAATCTCCTGCTCCTTGATCTCTTCCGTTTCCTTGTTGCGCAGTCTGACCCGAACCTTGAGAGGGGCGGCATACGTGGCGTCGCGCGCCTTGCACTCCTCCTCGGTGTACTTGGGCTTTTCGTTCATCGAATAGTCGATGAAGCTCAGCTCAAGATTGCCGGAATAGTCCGTGACGGAGTCAACGTCCTTGAAAACCTCGCGCAGGCCGGTGGTCAAAAACCACTGGTACGAGCTTTTCTGAATCTCCAGCAGATTGGGCATGTCCATGATTTCCTGGGTACGGGCAAAGCTCTTTCGCAGAGTTTTGCCGTAGAGAACATCTTTTGGCATTAGCGCACTCTCCTTGTTTTCAAATTGCGAACACCCGGCTGTGTTGTCAAAACTCTCAGCGCCGGTGTTGATTTTGGCAGGTTCAAATGCTATAATTCATATCGTAAAAAGTGGGGGTGTCTCCCCTCTCCCCGATACATAGCACTCTATTTTACCATCAAGGTGCATGCAAAGTCAAGGGGAAATTTCTTTTTTTCGGCGGGAGTTTTCGTGCTCCGGCCTTTTTTGTTATCCGAATGTGCGAAAGAGGTGCGTATGGATTATCGTGTTTGCGTAATTTTGGCGCTTGAAGCGGCGTTGGCGCTGTGGCTGCTGCACAAAATGGGGCTTATGCGCTCGTGGGCGGCGGTGGCGGCTTGCGCGGCGCTCACGGCGCTTGCGTTTGCCGCGCGCTTTGCGGTGCTGGACTATGTCACGCTCGATTACAGCGACTTTTTGGCGCGTTGGGTGGAGTATTTCAGGCAAAACGGCGGCTTTGCGGCGCTCAGCCGCCAAATCGGGAATTACAACATTCCGTATCTTTATTTCCTCGCGCTCTTTTCTTATAGTAATATAAGTGACCTTTATCTCATCAAGCTTTTGAGCATACTGTTTGACGTGCTGCTTGCGTGGGCGTGTGCGCTGCTGCTGGGGCGATTTTGCGACAGCCGCGCGCGGCGCATCGCGTGCTTTTTCGCCGTGCTCATGCTGCCGACGGTGTTTCTCAACGGCGCGCTTTGGGCGCAGTGTGACAGCATTTATGTTGCCCTCGCGCTTTTGGGGATTTATTGCGCGCTCGATGAGCGCCCGGTTTTGTCGATGGTGCTGGCGGCGCTGGCTTTCGGGTTCAAGCTGCAAGCGGTGTTCATATTGCCGGTTTACGCCGTGCTGTGGTTTCACGGGAAGTTTGATTGGAAGCACTTTTTTGTCTTTCCCCTCGCCTATCTCGCGCTGGTTTTGCCCGCCGTGCTGCTGGGGCGGCCGCTTGCGGAAACGCTCACGCTCTATCTCGACCAAACCGGGAGCATAGGCAGTGGGCTGAATTATAATTCGCCGTCGGTGTATTCGTTTTTCCAGTACACGTTGCCGGAGGAATATAATGACCTCGCCTCGTCGCTGGGCATTGCGGCGGCGTTTGTGTTCATGGGGGCGGTGCTGGGCGTGTGCTTTGCGCTTCGGCGGCGGCTGAATGAGCGCGCGGTGCTGGCGGCGGCGGTGCTGCTGGTGGTGGGGATTCCGTTTCTTCTGCCGCACATGCACGAGCGGTATTTCTTCGCGGGAGATATTTTGACGCTGCTGCTCGCCTTTGTCGCACCCCCTTATGCCGCGGCGGCGATTCTCGCCCAGTTTGCCTCGCTTTTGGGGTATCATGCGTATTTGAAAATGCGCTATCTCCTGCTGATGGATCGCGGCGCGGCGGCGCTGGTGCCGGTGCTCATAATGGCGGCGGTGTGCTTTTTCGCATCGGTTTTCGGCGCGGGGAAAAATAATTTTGAAAAATGCGAAAATAATGGTTGACAAAATCAAATTATCTGCTATAATCATTCATGCCTTAAATGTGGCGCGCCGTTGTGGGGCAAGCGACTTTAAATGGAGTTGAAGCCTCGGCGTTTACGCGAGAGTGCTGGAACAGGTAGACAGGCACGTTTGAGGGGCGTGTGTCAACCGACGTGGGAGTTCAAGTCTCCTCTCTCGCACCATAACACCCAGCCAATTTTGATGACACTGCGAAAAACGCAGTGTCATCAAGGCTTTCCGG
>CAZXVA010000095.1:0-4820 GCA_964644305.1 uncultured Oscillospiraceae bacterium | reverse complement strand
TCAGCCGCCGCGGCACAGGCTCTCTCATCGCGTGGGAGACCGGCGAGGCCGTGGCCTACGGCATCTGGAACGCGCAGGAGCGCGGCGCAATGTTCATCACCCCCGGCACGAAGGTTTACGGCGGCATGGTGGTGGGCGTGTGCCCGAAGAGCGACGACGTGCCCGTGAACGTCTGCCGCACCAAGCACCTGACCAACACCCGCGCCTCCGGCTCGGATGAGGCGCTCCGCCTCGTCCCGGCGCGCCAGCTCAGCCTTGAGCAGTGCCTTGAGTTCCTCGCCGACGATGAGCTTTTGGAGGTCACGCCGAAATCGCTCCGCCTGCGCAAGCGCATTCTCGACCACGGTTTGAGAATGAAAAACGTGATGAAAAACAGATAATTGAATGAATTTTTCAAACGTGCGCGGCACAGGCCGCGCACGTTTGCTGTCTCCCTCTGTCAAAGCTTGACGGAAGGGCGGGAAAAATGTATAATATATTGATTATTCTTATGCACGGAGGCGGCGCATGAAAAACCACGCCCGCACCACGACCCGTCGGGTCGCAACCCCTCTCACGGCGGTGATCGCCTCGGCGATCTGCGCCATGCAACTTGTCGCCTGCGCCGCCCCTGCGGCGACGGCGACCCCCTCCCCCGCCCCTGCCGAGGCCACCGCGCCCGCAGTGAGCGAATATGAGGGCAAGCTCGTCATCAGTGAGCTGATGGTGAAAAACCGCGCCGCACTCATGGACGAAAACGGCGCGTTCCCCGATTGGATAGAGCTTGAAAACCTCACGGATACGCCGCTCGACCTCACCGGCTTCACCCTCGCCGACGGCGAGGACGAACCGGGCTGGGCGCTGCCCGCGTTCACGCTTGAAGCGGGCGCGCGCGCCGTCATATATGCCGACGGCACGGACGATCCGCGCATTCCCATGCACACGGATTTCTCCCTCTCGCTCGATGAAACCGTCACCTTGCGCGACGCCGGCGGAGCGCTTGTGGACGCCGCGCCCTGTTCCGCCGACAAGGCCGACCGCGCGAGAGCGCGCGGCGATGACGGCGAGTGGACGCTGACCGCCTTTTGCACCCCCGGCTTTGAAAATTCCGACGCGGGGTATGACGCGTGGCAGTCCACTCTCGCCGTCCCCGACGGGCTTATTATAAGCGAGGTCGTCACCGCAAACGCGGGGACGTTGGAGCAGAGCCAACTCGGTCTCTGCGACTGGGTGGAGCTTATCAACAACTCCGCCGCGCCCCTCGATCTCGGCGATTATCGCCTTTCCGACGATGACGACGCACTTGACAAATGCACCCTCCCCGCGATGACGCTCGCCCCCGGTGAGCGCGTCGTCGTGATATGCTCGTCCGACGCGCCTGAGGCCGACGCGGGCTTTCTCCGTGCCGATTTTGACCTCAAGGCCGACGGCGAGCGCCTGTATCTCAGCCGCGCCGACGGCAGCATTTGCGATTTCGTCTATCTCCACGGCATACCCACCGGCGGCAGCATGGGCCGCATGACGGGCGAAAACGGCTGGTTTTACTTCGCCGCACCTCAGCCGCTTGAACCCAAGGCAAACGGCGCGCGCCGCGTCTCCGCCGCGCCGCAATGCGCAGTGCCCGACGGGGTTTATAATGACGCCGCCTCTCTTTCGCTCACGCTTTCATGCGACACCCCCGACGCCGCGATATATTACACGCTCGACGGTACACTCCCCACCCAAAGCAGCACCCTTTACACCGGGGCGGTGAATCTTGACAAAACCACTGTTGTCCGCGCCGTCGCGGTCGCGCCGGGCGCACTGCCCAGCGCGGTCGAAACCTTCACCTATATCATCAACGCCGGGCACACTCTCCCCGTCGTCAGCCTCACGGCGGACGACATCCCGGCCTTTGACAGCATGTATTCCGCCGGGCGCAAGGGCATGGAGCTTGCCGGGCACATTGCCTATTACCCCACCGAGGGCGAGGGCTTCGCCGCCGATTGCGGCATCGACATGCACGGCGAAACCAGCCTCATCCTGCCCAAAAAGAACATGGGCATCCACTTCCGCTCGCGCTATGGCGACGACGGCGTGGACTGCGACGTGTTCGGCGGCGGCGTGACGGAGTTCAAGTCCTTCGTGCTGCGCGCCGGTCAGGACCAAACGCGCAGTATCATCCGCAGTGAGCTTTTGGAGAATCTCTGTCTCCAATTTTCCGATAATCTTCCCACCCAGCGCAGCCGCTACTGCGTGCTGTACGTCAACGGCGAGTATTACGGCATATACGCGCTCATGGAAAAGGTGAACGAGGCGCATTACGCCGCCCTCATGGGCGTTGAGCGCGAGAGCGTGACGGTGGTGAAAGCGCCGGTGAATCCGGGCAGCGATTATTATGAATCCGTCATCCGCTTCGCCATGGAAAATGACCTCACCACCACGGCCGCCTACGAGGAGTTTGCCGAGCTTATCGACCTTGACTGCCTCATCGACTGGATGATAATTGAGGGCTATTCGGCCAACACAGACATTTCCCTCGGCAATGTCCGCTACGTCCGTTCCACCGAGGGTGACGGCAAGTGGCGTTTCATGCTCTATGACCTCGACGCCACCTTCACCACCCCCGCCTACATATTCGCAAACGTCCTCAAGCCCGCGTCCACGCAGAGTGCCGTTTTCATCACCCGGCTCATGAATAACCCCGACTTCCGCGCCCGGTTCTTAAGTCGCGCGGGCGAGGTGCTGTCCACCACGCTTTCAAATGAAAATGTCCGCGCGGAGATTGTCCGCCTTGCCAACCAAATAAACAGCGAGATCGACCGCGACGGCACCGTGCGTCTGACCACCACGCGCCTGCAATGGGAAAACTCCGTGCAGGAGCTTTTGGACACCGTCACCGAACGCGACTGGAACAGCAAGTGCGTTCTCGCGCTTCGCCGGCTCATCAACCTCACCGACGACGAGCTGAGGCAGTATTTCTCTTGGAGCGCGTGACGCGCCCCGCAGGAGCACAGCATGAACGAAACCAAGCTCACCTTCAAGCGCTATGAAAAAAAATATCTGCTCACGCCCGACGAGTTTGCGCGCATCCGCGCCCGGCTTGACGCGTTTATCGAGCCGGACGAGTTTTTCAGCAGCACGGTCTGCTCGGTCTATTACGACACCGAGGATTTTGAATTCATCCGCCGGTCGTTAGACGCGCCGGTCTACAAAGAAAAGCTGCGCCTGCGCTCATATAACGTCCCCCGCGCCGATGACGGCGTGTTTTTGGAGCTCAAGCGCAAGTTCAAGGGCTTGGTGTACAAGCGCCGGGTCATGCTCCCGGCGGGGGACGCGCAGCGCTATCTCGCCGGGGAAGCCCCCTCCCCCGTCAGCGGCCAAATCATGCGCGAGCTTGACTGGTTTCTCGCCAACAACGACGTGCGCCCGCGCGTTTTCATCGCCTGTGACCGCGAGGCGTACCGCGCCCGCGACGACGCCGAGCTGCGCATCACCTTTGACAAAAGCATACGCTGGCGCCGGACCGAGCTTGAGCTGACCGCCGGCTGCCACGGAGAAGAGCTTTTGCCCCCCGGCTATGTCCTCATGGAAATTAAAATGCCCGACGCCGCGCCCATGTGGCTTGCCCACATGCTCAGCGAGGACGGCCTTTTCCCCCGCGGCTTCTCCAAATACGGAGAGACTTATAAGAACAAAATTGCAGACGGAGTGATTTTCAGTGTTTAACAGCATCGTTTCCTCACCCATTACGCTCACACAGTTTCTTGTGTGCATGCTCACCGCGCTTATACTGGGCGTGCTCGCCTCGCTCGTTTTCACGTATAAAAACAGCCACACCGGCTCGCTTGCCGTGGCGCTGGCGCTGCTGCCGTGCGTGGTGGCCATGGTCATCATGATGGTCAACGGCAACGTCGGCGCGGGGCTTGCCGTCGCGGGCACGTTCGCCCTCGTCCGCTTCCGCTCCGCCCCCGGCACGGCGCGCGAGATAACCGGGCTTTTCTTCTCCGTGGCGCTCGGCTTGGCCTGCGGGATGGGCTTTGTGGGGCTTGCGGCGGTGTTCTTTGTCATTTTCTCCGCCGCCCTGCTTGTTTTGACGCTCACGCACTTCACCGAGTGCGGCGGCATGCGCACCCTCAAAATCACCATACCCGAAAACCTTGACTATGACGGGCTTTTTGATGACCTATTCGCGCAGTACACCCGTTCGCACGAGCTTGTGCGCGTGCGCACCACCAATATGGGCACGCTTTTCGAGCTGACCTATCACATCTCCTTCAAGTCCGGCGAGGTCACCAAGGACTTCATCGACGCTCTCCGCTGCCGCAACGGCAACCTCAGCATAATCTGCACCCGCGAAACCGACCGCGAGCTGATGTGATAAATTGGTGTGAATAGCCGATTTGATAAAACACGGGGCAAGGGTTCATCCCTTGCCCCGTGTTTATTATTGCGTAGGTTATTGCGTGGGTTATTGCTCCGCGCCATGCGGCGCGGTATTTCTTTTCTCAAAACCGCTCACAATCTGACGAAAAGCGCACACACACGCAAAAAGACGCGCGGCTTGCGCCGCGCGTCTCTTATTCATTTGCTTTTCAGGCTCTTCCCGGTCGCGATTTAAGCGGCGGAAAGCTCCTTGTTTGCGGTCTTCTTGCCGAACCAGATGACCACGCAGACATATGCAACAGCGAACACGCCGCCGACTATGTAAGCAACAGTCCAGGGGAGGTTGAAGCCGATGTGGGCGTTCATGATGTAGGTCATGGTGACGAACGCGTAGAAGCAGCCCGGAATCATGGGAATCCAAGAGAACTTGCCCTTGCCGTTGCGGAACATCCAAACTGCGATGCAGGCGAATGCGA
>CAZXVA010000094.1:0-4894 GCA_964644305.1 uncultured Oscillospiraceae bacterium | reverse complement strand
TGACACGGCAGTATGCGGCAACCCTTAACACTATTGCCTCCGGCTGTTCGGTTGCAGGGATAGTTATAACTCTCGCGGTATTTTCATATGCCATTGTGTCAACTCACCTCCTTGTAGCAACACACAATACCACAACTATCTGAATAAAGCTACTGAAATAAACAAATCTCAAGTGCCATTTCGACTTGATTTTATCTGACTGTTATGGTATAACGTACTTGAAAGTTGGGTAACATTTTCACGAAGTTTTAAGAGTGCGAGGCAAAACGATGAACACTATCGAAAGAAACTTTTACCTTCAAAAGCTGATTGACAGAAAAGGAAACGGTCTAATCAAAGTTATTACCGGCATTAGACGCTGCGGAAAAAGTTTTCTCCTGTTTAATCTGTTTTATGATTATCTGATAGCCAATGGCGTAAAAAAAGAGCAAATCATCGCTATTGCTTTGGATGATGACACATTTGTTGAATATAGAAACCCTGACGCTTTATCAAAATATATACGTTCAAGAATACTCAACAACGATATGTATTATATTTTCATTGATGAAGTGCAGTACGCCATAGCAAAAGAAGAATTGAGAAACACCGAAAACATCCGTCTGTATAATGTCCTAAACGGCTTGATGCGCTTGCGCAATGTAGATATATACGTCACAGGCAGTAACTCTAAAATGCTGACAAAAGATGTTTTGACTGTATTTCGAGGTCGAGGCGATGAGGTGCGCGTATATCCTATATCTTTCAAGGAGTACTATGCCTCTGTCGGTGGAGACAAATCCGAAGCATATGAGGAATATGCGCTGTATGGTGGAATGCCTCTTGTTCTGGCAAAAAAGAGTGACGCAGAAAAAATGTCTTATCTGCAAAGCTTATTTACCGAAGTGTATTTCAAAGACATTTCTGAACGTTACGACATAGAATTACCCGATGTTCTTGAAGAGCTGACTGATGATTTATGCTCTTCAATCGGCTCGCTTACTAATGCGAATAAGATTGCAAATACACTTCGCTCCGTAAGAGGTGTTTCTGTTTCAAGTGCCACAGTTGCCAATTACCTTGGATACCTGACAGAGTCGTTTCTTTTCAGTAACGCCAAACGTTATGATGTCAAGGGCAAAAAATACTTTGAGTATCCCTCCAAATACTATTGCACAGACATCGGGCTACGCAATGCCCGTTTGAATTTCAGGCAGCAGGAAGAAACGCACATAATGGAGAACATCATATATAATGAGTTGTTGTGCCGAAGCTTTTCTGTTGATGTGGGTGTGGTGGAAATATCCGAACGTATTGAAGGCAAACAAACAAAGAAGCAATGTGAAATTGACTTTGTTGTTAATAAAGGCTCAAAAAAAATTTATATACAGTCTGCCTTAAATGTGTCTGAGCCATCAAAAATGGATACAGAACTCAGACCCTTGAAAAACACAAAAGATTTCTTCAAAAAAATAATTATAAGCAAAACTGTAATGAAACCGTGGACAGATGATGACGGCATCCTGCATCTCGGACTGTATGAATTTCTGCTAAACGAAAATTCACTTGAGCTGTGAAACTCACATCAAACGTCAATAACAAGCCTTGCGCCAATCTGCCTCGCAACACGTTTCAGTATCTTTTCTGCTTCTTTCTGCGTAATCAACCCGCTGTCACGGAGCTTGCGCAGGATAGTTGCAATTACCCATAAATCTATATCTGCTGTCATATTCACCTCCGTTATAGTCAGAGCCGGGCGTTCAACCCGGCTCATTTTTCATTCCACCACTCTATCACAGAACACGACCAACCGCTGTTTGCCGCCTGTGTTGGGTGGGTGGCAAGTCAGAAGCATTATCATGTCACGGTCGGGCTGAATCTTTATCGCGTCTACATCATCGGGCGAGATTATCTGCACATCAACGACTTTATACGTCAGTAGCTCCCATACGTTGTCTATGTACACCAAGTCACCAATCTCCAGTTCATCAAGGTGCAAAAAGTACGGATAGCCGTTCCAACCTCGATGTCCGGCAATGACAGCATTGGTGTTATTTCCGCCAACCGGAATGCTCGTCTGACCGAGTACCGCCGCACCGTTTGCCATGTTTTCATCGTTCGCGCCGAGATACAGCGGCAACGTCACTTCAAGTGCTGGGATATGTATTATTCCGAACATCTCATTCTCAAAGCCGTATTGCGTCAAATTGATTGGCGATTCCTCATAGGCAGTCTTGCTCGACAGACCTGACTGCTCGGTTTCGTATAATTGCGTATTATACTGCTCAATTGCCTCTTTGAGCTGGGCATATGGAGTAGCTTCTGAATCTTCCAATACTTCTTGTTGAGTACTCTCGACCTGTACATAAAACTCCTCGGTCGCCTTATCTATTTGCTCCTGCCGCGCGGCGCGCTCGACCAACGGTCTGAACGCAAAGCAAATCCCTGCATAGGCAAGGACTGACATCAAAAACACAAGAATTCTTTTACCTCTGCTCATGCCGCCCTCGCTTTCTGCGTCTTTGGGGACGTATGTGGTTTATCTCAAGCACAACAGCAAAGATGAAAAGCCCTGCCAAGCCCAAGCCTATGCCTTTGAAATACTCGCGCTCCCATGTGGATTGCACATTTTCCTCATTTTCGGCTATGAGTTTCTCCACACACTCTGCCTGTTCGTTTGCGATTCTGACACCACGCACAAGCTGTAGCTACCTTTTTTGAGGTTTTCAAAGCTTATCTGCCCATTCTCATCGGTATAGCCCTCGCCTACAACGTTTCCGTCAGCATCGTAGATTCTGAATCCCACGCCGGAGAGCAATTTGCCTGTATCGCGGTCTTTCTTGGTAATTATTAGCCTTGCTCGAAAACGGCTGTTCGTCATGGTTACTTCAATGGTTTGTCCACTTGAAGTCAATGTTACGGAGTAACGAGTGTTGTCCAGAACATAATCTTCAAGCGTGTTCATCTCCTCGTAGTAATAATCTCCGAGAGGAAGATCTGTGAAATACACATATCCGCTTTCGTCCGTTGTACCATATGAGATTTGATTGCCTGACGAATCATAGAGTGCGAAGGTCACGCCCGGCATAACTTCACCCGTGTCCGCGTCTATTTTGCGTATCGTAAGACCTGCGGTTTTGGGCATTTCAGGCTCCGGGGTTATTAGCTGTACGCTTGCAGTTGCGGCATCACTTTCCATGTCGTATGTATAGGCAAGGATTCTCTGTTCACCCCAATTTGACGGATTGAAGAACACAAGGCTTGCGTCTGTCTTGTTGTCTCTGCCGACTGCGTTCAACGTGAATGCACTGCTGCCATACGCCTTGGGTATGCGTATCGTCAGCACGTTGCCGTGATTGCCGGTATAGCCGTAAACCTCCGCGTCATACGGCAAACCGCTTGTGTCAAGTGAGTACCCACCGGAGCAGTTTTCAAGGCTGACCGTCGTTGTGCCAACGAAATAATCTCCGTCCTCTGTGAGCGTTATGGGTGAAAAGCTCACAGAATGGCCGTATGTCACCTGGTATCTTGCATTGGCAAGCAGATACATACACCACTGGAACAGATACTCATACCCCGATGCTCCACGGAAGAACTGACTGTATAGCTGTAGATTCATCCACGCCGGAACACCCTCCGCGCCGCGCTCGGCAAGCCAAAAGCGTATAGCGTTTGCAGTGGCATACCGCGCTTCATCGGCGGGAAAACCGCCTGTATCGTTCGGGTAGCCGTGTTCGAGAATTGCCTGTAAGCCGCGTATGGTGACTTCATCGTAATACTGCCAGCCGCTTGTAGACGAGTAGCCGCTGTTATTGGGCGAGTTATAATTGGTTTGCAGGCAGTAGGCGACCTGACCCGTTTCGTTTATGTAGTGCATGGGCGTTCCCAACGCCGTCCACACGCCTTTGCTGGAAAAGGTCTGAAAGTATGATGCGGATGTGTATGTGCTGACCGTAACCCAATCCGCAAAGGCTGAGATCGGGAGAACGGCGATTAGTACAAGAAAAATGCAGAAAAAAGATAATATGCGCTTTGGTTCTACATTGGTGATGGTTTACACCTCCGATTCGTGTAAATAAAAATGAGCAGCCCATAAAAGGTTGCTCATAAGAAGTATAGATTGCTTTATTTAACGTTGTCTAATTGTTTGTCGATATCCCTGCCGCCATACATGATTCGTAAAACTGTGACTGTATAATCGTCATGATTGGGTATATAAAATACCAGATAGTTGTCCACGGGCATTATGCGGAGATTTCGCTCACGCCACTTGTCTTTGTCGTACACACGAAAACGCTCCGGCATTTCATCAAGTGACATTATTGCTTTCTCCAACCGGTCAAGCTGATTCGTCGCATTTTGAAGAGATTGCAATTCCACAGAAATATATTTGAATATCTCTTTCAAATCCGCTTGTGCCTGATGAGTTACAATTATTGAATAGCTCATATACCCAACTCTCTGCGGACATCTGCAAATGCCTGTTCAGCAGGGAGTGTATTTCCCGACTGCATATCCGCATAGCCTTTCTCCAACTCCGCGTCAAGTTGAGACGCTGTCATACAGTTTATGTCCAGTGGATGGTTAGGCAGCTTCACCTCAAACGGAAGTCCGTTATTGAGAATGATTTGCTTATAGAACATGGTAATAGCATTTGACGCAGGTATGCCAAGTGCAGAAAGAATCAGTTCTGCCTGCTCTTTAACATCCGGCTCAATTCGCGCGTATAAATTTGCTGACTTTGCCATTCAAACCGCTCCTTTCTGCGTTAGTATATTTATATACACTTATATTATACGCGATTGTGCGCACAAACGCAAGTCAAACATTAGCTTTCAATGTGAATTGAAACCGGCAAGCTTGCTTTCTATACCGCTTACTCAACGGCTTAACTCGGTATGCGCCGCAAGATTTG
>CAZXVA010000093.1:0-4987 GCA_964644305.1 uncultured Oscillospiraceae bacterium | reverse complement strand
AATCGTCCGTGGTGCGGATGAAGCGGTCGTTGGAGATGTTCATCAGCTTCCACAAATCGAGTATGCCGTTTTCGCCCTCGACAATCTTGTCCACAAATTCCTGCGGCGTGACACCGGCGGCCTTGGCCTTTTCCTCGATTTTCTGCCCGTGCTCGTCCGTGCCGGTCAGAAACATCACGTCATAGCCGGAAAGGCGCTTGTAGCGCGCAATCGCGTCGGTGGCGACGGTGCAATAGGTGTGCCCGATGTGAAGCTTGTCGGAGGGGTAGTATATGGGGGTGGTGATATAAAAGGTTTTCTTGTCCATTTTAACGTTCTCCCTTTCTCAATACGGCCGCGTTTTCGCGGCTGTATAATGTTTGCTCTCTTTCTCTTTTATGCCGGGGGCGCGACGCCCGCGGCGGCGGCCTCTGCGGCGGCCTGCGCGTCAAGCGCCTTTATCTGCTCGGTGGCCTCGTGCGTGTGGTATACGTCGTAAACCTCATCCACGCGGTCAATCTGAATGCCGTTTGCGTCGAACACGTTCCTGTGCATCTGCACGCCGTAGCCCTCCATAATCCAGGGGTACTTGGTGTTGTTGTAAGAATACGTGTCCTTTGTCAGCTCGATATACGTCCCGTCCAGATTCGTGCCCAAAATCTCAATGGTCAGGCTTTTTTCAACCGGGTCGCAGTGCGTCGCGATTTTGATGGGGTAATCGCGGTCGTTTCTGAACTGATAGTCGGGCTTCGGCCAGCTCACAGTGGCGTCATAGCCCTTTTCCATGTAATCCACCGGGAAATAATGCGGGTAGCGCTGCACGGTGTTGACGTTATAAGAGTACATCGTCGCGCTGTACAGCGTCGAGGACACCTGGCATATTCCGCCGCCCAACTCCTCGACAACCTCGCCGTTGGAGTACGCCCCGGCCATCTTGAACCCGGCCTCCTCCGTGCGCTGGCCGAGAGTGTCGTTATAAGAAAACACGTCGCCGGGGTAGAGCACTATGCCCTCAATCTTGCTGCACGCAAGCTGAATGTTGCTGATTCGGTTTTCGTTGCTCTTGGGGAAATAGGTGGTCATCGAGCCGAGAACGTCACGGAACAAAAGCGAGCGCAGATAATCCCCCGTGACCTCCGGAAAGGTCAGTTTTATGGGAATCTCCACGGTCTCGGCGGGCTTGGCCGCGCTCCAAATATATTCGGCCTCGCTCACGTCGAAGTCACAGCCCACCACGTCGTCCACGACGGTGAAGGTGTTGTCATCGGTGAAGTAAGCGTCCGCTGGCTCGGCGGCATGCTCTTTGTAAATCGCGTCGAAGTCCGGCATTTTCGGCTCGGCGGCAAGCGTGTCGTATTCAAGCTCGCTCTTGCCCGCGCCAAGCGCGGCCACGATGCTCGCGGTCATGTCGTCAAGGTCGAATTTCAGCTCGCCCGCGCCCTTTTCCATGCGCAGCACGGACTTTTCCTTGTCAATCTCGTGCCCGCCCGCGCCGAGAATCTCATCCAGCGCGGCGATGCCCGCCTCGCATTGGGCGCGAATATACTCCCGGTCATAGACGATGGACGCGTCATTTATATCCGTCGGGCGCAGAAGGCACTTGGTGTATTCAAGGAGATTGACGTACCAGTTGCCGCCGTGGCCGTAGGCGTAGGCGGCGCTTGCCGCCTCGTCGACCGTCAGCCGCGCGCCGGATTCATAAAGCCCTATCTCAAACTCGCTCCGGTTCATCAGCTTCACCGTCAGCGGCACACTCGCCCGCGCGTCCCAGTCGCTCGCGGTGATGGCCGCCTCGATGGCGGCCTTGTCCATGCCGCCGACGGACACCCCGTCCACATATAGGTTCGGAAAGCTCACCGTGCTGTTTGTCACCATGTAGCCCCCGGCGGTCAGAGCACCGGCGATGAGCACGAGGATTATACCTATTATAATCAGCGTTATCTTCATCTGCCGCCCGCTGTCGCGCTTTTTCTCGCGCGCGGCGCGCTCGGCCTCGGCGTCCGCCGCGGCCTCATCGCCGCCGTCGTCTGCCTCGGCGTACTCCGGCTCGTCGTCTTCGGGCTCGGCGGCCAAATCGCCGTCGCTTGCCTCGTCCGGGCTCACGCCTTCGTCGAATTTGTCGTTATATTCAAGCTCGTCGTCATACGCGTCAAAGCCGTCGTCAAGCTCGTCGAAGTCGCCCTCGTCGTCGAGCGAAAGCTCGACTTCAAGCTCAAATTCCGGCTCGTCGGTGCGTGTGCGCCGCCTTTTCGCGGGGCTTTTGTCGGCTGAGTGCCGCGCGAAAAGCCCGCCCTTTTTGTTTTTGTTCTCTCTCACTGCCTACCCTCATCACGTGTATTTGCCCGCTTTCGCGTCATTTTGCGCTGTGCTCTTCATAAAGCTGGGCAAAAAGCTCGTCCTCGCCCAGGGGCATTTCGATTTCGTCGGCCTTTTTCGGCGTTTCATCTTCTTCCAAAAGCCACGGCGTGCCCTCCAGCCGCCCCGTGGCCTGAACCTCCAAGAGTATGCCGATGAGCTGATTGGAGATGAGAAAGCCCGGCACGGTGAAGTGCCAGCGTTCGCCGTTCATCTCCGTCCAGCCCTTTTTCTCAAAGGCCTTCAGCGTCTTTTCGATCGGCCGCCAGTCGCATTGACAGCGCAGGCGATAGTCATACTCGGATATCCCGCGCGCCGTGCGCATGGCCAGCATCACGTATTCCACCGCGCGCTCCAGTGGGTCAACGTTGTTGTATTCGTCCACAATGCTTATCCCGCGGAAAACCCCCGCGATATACTGCTTCAAATCGCGCACATAGCTGTAGCGCAGGTTGCCTATGCACGAGTGCGCACCGGGGCCGAAGCCCATGTAATCGTCCAAGTTCCAATATTTCAAATTGTGCTTGGACGGAAAGCCCGGCGCGCAGAAGTTGGACACCTCGTAGTGCATATATCCGTAGCGCTGCAGCATTTCGGCGGCGTAGGAATACATGTCCGCCTGTTCGTCCTCGTCCGGCATGATGGCCGAGCCGTAGTATTCCCGGTGCATCCTCGTGCCCTCTTCAAGCTTGAGGGCGTAGCAGGAGATGTGCTCCGGGTGCAGCTCCAAGATGCGCGCGAGCGTGTCCGCCCAGTCGCTTTTGCGCTGGCTGGGCAGACCGTACATCAGGTCAACGCTCACATTGTCAAAGCCCGCGCGGCGCGCATCGCGCACGGCGTTTACCGCCTGCTGATAATTGTGCCGCCGGCCGATGAGCTTTAACAGGTCGTTGTTCGTGGCCTGAATGCCGACGGACAGGCGGTTCACGCCCTCCTGCCGCAAGAGCTTGAGCTCTGATAGGCTCATGCTGTCGGGATTGCACTCCACGGTCACTTCCGCGTCCGTGCGCACATTGCCGTTGAGCTTCAAGGTGTTGAAAATCTCGGTTATGCGCTCTGCCCCGTAAAAGCTGGGCGTCCCGCCGCCGAAGTAAACGGTGTCCACCTCATAGTTTTTAATCGCGTCGGACGACTCGTTGATGTGCTCAATGAGCGCGTCCTGATAGTCGGGCATCAGGTGCTCGCAATTGGCCAGCGAATAAAAGTCGCAGTAAGAGCACTTCCCGGCGCAGAACGGTATGTGAATGTAAATTCCAAGCCGCTTTTTCATGTTTTTTGTTCTCCGAAATCGGTTTTAGCATTCCGCGCGCCGGGGCGTCGGCGGCGCTCAGAACAGCTCGCTCACGAGCTTGACGAAGTCCGCCGGGTCGTCAATTTCGACCCCGGCCATAAGCTCGGCGAGAGTTTCCAGCACCTTGGCCAGGTGCGTGGCCTTCTCGGTGTCATTTTCGTATGCCTCTTTCAGCACACGCACGGCGTCGTGCTCGGCGTTGAGCTCCAGCACGCGGTTTGCGCGCACCTTGCGCATCTCCTCGCTCGGCCCGCGGCGGAAGTATTTTTCCATCTCCAGCGTGATGCCGCCCTCGGTCGTCAGCGCGCAGGGCATGTCCGCCAGCTTGTTGGAAAGCTTCACGCGCGTCACGTCATTGCCCACCGCGGTCTTGACGAATTCGAGGAAGTCCTTGTTTTCCACGTCGCGCTCCTCGGCGGCTTTCTTGTCCTCCTCGGTGTCAAAGCCGAGGTCGTCCGTCACCACGTTGCAGAAGGTCTTGCCCTCCACCTCGCGCAGGCACTCCAGCACCATTTCATCCAGCGGGCTTGTGAGATAAATCAGCTCATATCCGCGGTTTTTGACCTCTTTGCACTGCGGCAGGCTCATCGCGTGCTTGACAGAGTCGGACGAGGCAAAGTATATTACCTTTTGGCTCTCCGGCATGTTGTCCACGTATTCTTTCAGCGTTATCTGCCTGTCCTCGGAGGTGTAGAATATCAGCAAATCGCGCAGGAAATCCTTGTATCTGCCGTACTCGTCGCACACGCCGCACTTGAGGTGCACGCCGAAGTTTTTGTAAAACTCCTCATACTTGGGCTTGTCGTCGCGCATGAGCTTTTCAAGCTCGCCCTTGATGCGCTTTTCGAGGTTCTGGCCGATTATTTTCAGCTGTCTGTCGTGCTGCAAAATCTCTCGCGAGATGTTCAGCGACAGGTCGGGGGAGTCCACCACGCCCTTGACGAATTCAAAATAGTCGTGCACAAGCTTGTCGCACTTTTCCATAATCATCACGCCGTTGGAGTAAAGCGTGATGCCGCCCTTGTTGTCGCCGACGAAGGCGTTTTCGTTCTCCTCGCCCGGCACGAACAGCAGCGCCTTGTAGCTCACCGCACCCTCGGCGTTTATGCGCACGAGTGCGCACGGGTCCTTGCGCTCGCGGTTCTTTTCTTTATAAAAAGCAATGCAGTCGTCGTCCGTGACCTCGCTTTTGCTGCGCTGCCAAATGGGAATCATGCTGTTGACGGTTTCGTTCTCCGTCACCATCTTGTAGTCGTATTTCGGCGTGCCGTCGTCGTTGGTCTCGCCCGTTTCAAAGCGCTCTTGGTGGTTCTTTTCTTTATAAAAAGCAATGCAGTCGTCGTCCGTGACCTCGCTTTTGCT
>CAZXVA010000092.1:2116-5072 GCA_964644305.1 uncultured Oscillospiraceae bacterium | reverse complement strand
AACAGCGCCGTGTACCAAAACGAATATGTGAAGCTCACATCCGAAAGCGCCCTGACATAGTTGTCAAGCCCTATCCACGTCCACTTGCTCGTGGTTTTGAACTTGCAGAACGACAGGAAAAGACCCTTGCAAAACGGGTATACAAACCCTATGCAAAATGCAATCGTAACCGGCAGGAGAAACACCGCGAACCACCGCTGAATCGGGCGGCGCAGCAGACGGCTGTTGACGGCCGAGCTGTCGTGCTTCAATTTCATCTTTATCAACTCCCCGAATTATTCATTGTGTCCGTACCGGGCGCCTCATGCGGCACCCCGCGCGATATATATGTATTTGAGAAAAACGGAGCGAGCGTTTGCTCGCTCCGTTGAGTCAGTGCTTTTTTGCTGTGGTCAAATATCAGCCGTTTGCGGCCTGATACTGAACTGCCCAGCCGTCAACAAACGCGGTCTTGACGAGATCCCAGTTGGCGTCGGTGGGATCGGCGTCGTAAGCGTTCATCGCGGAGACAAGGCCGTCACGATAAGCGTCAACATTGGGCTGGAAGTTGGTGACCCAAGGCATGACGTAGTTGCCGGCGGCGGAGTAGGCGTTGGCGTTTGCAAGGAACGGGTTGGTGGACTCGGCAGCCTGCTTGTAGGGCATAACGCCGAAGGAGTCAACGAGGAGGCGGGAGGCCTCGGCGTCGGTCACGCACCAGTACATGAAGTCGAGAGTGGCCTGGATTGCATCCTCGTCTGCGTTGGCGTTGACAGCCCAGCAGTTCTCGGTGCCGCAGTTCAAGCCGGCCTTCTCTTCGCCCTCAACACCGCAGTAGTAGGGGATCATGGTGAGGTCCTCGGCCTTCATGCCCTTCTCCTGCAGGCTGGACCACTCCCAGTTGCCCTGAGAGTAGAACACGGCCTTGCCGGTTGCGAACTCGTCGTTGGCGTCGAAGCCGCCGGCGGCGAGGTCAGCGGGGTTGGCAGAAGCGTTGTTTATGTAGAGATCCCACAGGTTCTTGTAGTTGTCCATGTAAGCACCGGTGATGGTGGCAGGGCAGGTCTCCCAAGCGGCGGGATCGTCAACGGACTCGTAGTAGTACTCAAGGTTGGCAAGGTGGCCGGTGAAGCGCCAGCTGGAGCTGGAATCCATTGCGGAGGAGGTGAAAGCGTCGAAGCCGAGCTCGTCTGCGCGGGCGTGGATGTCCTCGGCGACGGTCTTGAGGGAGTCGAAGTTGTTGATGTCATCAATGCTGTAGCCGGCCTCGGCAAGCAGAGCCTTGTTGACAATGATGCCGTAGCACTCATAGCAGTAGCCGATGGAGCAGAGCTTGCCATCCTCGTCATAGAGGTTGTAAGCGTCGGTGGTCAGCTCGTTGGCGATGGCGGTGTCGGTCAGGTCAAGGCAATCCTCGCCCCAGGTGCTGATGGCGCCGGTGTTGCCGACGACAAACAGGGTGGGGGCTTCGCTCTTGTCCATCTCGGCGGTCAGGGTTTCCTGATAGGTGCCCTGAGCGGCGGTGAGGACGGTCACGGGAACGCCGGTTTCCTCGGTGTACATGGCGGCAACATTCTTCAGAACCTCATCGGATTCGGGCTTGAAGTTGAGCCAGTAGACATAGCCCTTCGCCGCGCTCTCTTCGGCGGCGGGAGCGGCTTCTGCAGGGGCGGCCTTCTCTGCGGGGGCTGCGGACTGGCCGCAGGCGCACAGGGCGAAGACCATGCACAGTGCCAGAAGCATTGCAAGAATCTTTTTCATTTGAAACTTACTCCTTATAGATTTTTGTCCCGTAGCGGTTAATCCCGCGCGGGCGTGGTATCTTCACATTCTTGTCGAATGAGAAAATCAAGTTGAAAGAGGTTTGACAGAGCCGCCTTTGCGCAGCTGCGGCTCAACACACACGTGCTTGGCCTCGCCCCGTCCGTCGAGTATGTCCAGCAGGATGTGCACGGCCTCGCGCCCCATGGTCTCGGCCGGCTGCACCATCGTGGTGAGCGTGGGGGATGCAAATTCCGACACGGTCAGCCCGTCAATCGCGATGACGGACACATCCCCCGGCACGGAAAGGCCGTTGTCCTCCAGCGCCTTCATCGCGGCCATGGCGGTCGTGTCCGACAGGGTCATGAGCGCCGTGAACTCCGCGCCGGAGCGCGCCAGCGCCGCCGCCCCGTCATAGCTTTCCGGCATCTCGAAGCACCCGCCCGTCTCCACAAGGAGGGCAGGGTCAAACTCAATGCCGTTGTCGCGCAGCGCCGCGCGATAGCCGTTGTATCTCAGCTCGCTTATCGACCGGTCGCTGCAACTCGGCGCAAGCACCGCAATGCGCCGATGGCCGAGCTTTATCAGGTGTTCCACGGCGCGGTAGGCCGTGGCATAATCGTCAATTGAAACGGAGGAATAGTCCCCCTCATTGAGTGTGCCGAAGCAGTTTGTGAACGTGCAGCATACGTACGGCACGCCCACCAGCGCCAGCTCCGCCGGGGTATAGTCGAATCTACCGCCGAGGAAAATGAGCCCGCGCAGCTTTTTCTCGCGCTCCAGTATTGCCCCGGCCTTGACCTCGTCCGCATCCGAGTCGATGAAGTGCAGCACCATGGTGCTGCCGCTTTGCTCAATCTCGCGCGACACGGTTTTCAAAAGCTCCGCAAAGAAAAGGTTGCCCATTCCGCGCACTATCACGCCGATTGCGTCCGACCGACTTTTCACCAGGTCTCGCGCGCTGTTATTGGGAATGTACCCGCTGTCCTCCACGACGCGGCGCACCTTGCGCCGCACCTCGTCGCTGACGTCCGGGCGGTCATTGAGCACGCGCGACACCGTGCTCACGCTCACGCCGCATACCTTGGCAATGTCTTTAATCGTCATGTCGCTCTCCCTGCTCAAAGCCTGCTCCGCGTGACGTGCTTGCGTTGTTCATCGCCGTGTCACTCGCCGTCACGGCGCTCACACGCCGTGTCTATTTCAAACCCGCGCG
>CAZXVA010000092.1:0-2016 GCA_964644305.1 uncultured Oscillospiraceae bacterium | reverse complement strand
CTCTGTCGCGCCTATGCCAAACCCGCGCGTTCTGTCGTTCTCTGTCGTATCCGCATAGAACTTGCGCGCGGTGTTTCTCATCTGTTTTTATTCCGAAACCGTTTCCGGGAACGTTCCCGGAAACGTTTCCGAACCCTTTGTGGTTAAATATTATCAAGCCCCGGCCGTAAAGTCAACACGTCCGGGGCGAACTTTTTTATCTTTGTAGACTTGTACAAATTGGGAGGGTGTTTTTTGAACAATATGACAAAAGAAACCGCACCTAATCGGGCGTTTCTTCACGCCACGTAACCCTTTCCCCATAATAATCATGCCCTCGCCCTTTGGCGAGAGCATGATTATTTCTAATTACCGATTACTCCACATCGACGTCCAGTCCCAATTCGCGCGGCAAAAAGCGGGGGCAGACGTTTTCCGACACGGTTATCACGGACGCGGCAAGCCGCGTGCCGATTTCCACGGCCTCGCGCATGCTCTTGTTGTACGTCAGCCCCACGGCCACGCCCGCGCAGAACGCGTCGCCCGCGCCGGTGGTGTCGCGCACATTGACGAGGCGCGCGGGGTACACGCCCTTGTCGCCGTTCATGTCGGCGTAAACCGCGCCCTTTGACCCCACGGTCACCACCATGGAGGGGATTTTCGCGCTGACAACGCGGCGCGAAAGCTCCTCGCACAGCTCCTCCGGCGTCAGGCTTTCAAGGTCACACACAAAGAGTATCCCCGCCTCCTCGACGTTGCACACAAAGCAGTCGATGCTCTGCAAAAAGTCGCGCCGCTGCGAGGCAATGCTCATGTTCGCCACCACGGCGTACACGCGCTTGTTGTACTTTTCCGCGAAGCGGAAAATGCTTTTTATAATCTCCTTGTCGAGGTCAATCTCCACTATGATGCTGTCGCAGTCGGCAAAAATCTCGTCGCCGTGCTGTTCAATCATCTCCACCATCGCGCTCATGTCCGGCCGCTTGGAGATGGACGCGACGGCGTCGCCCGTCTCGTCGAACACGACCAGCCACATGCCCATGCCGTTCGGCACGGCGGGCACGAAGCGCGTGTCCACCTTGTGGTTGTTGAGCTTGCGCAGCACCTCTGCGCCCTCGGGCGTATCGTCCACCATGCTCACGAACCTCGGCCGAAGCTCCAAATTCGCGATGTCCTCGGCCACATTGCGCCCAACGCCGCCGTGCACAAACTCCACGTGCCCCGCGTTGCGCCCGCCGGGGATATAAATGTCATCCGGGAAGCCCTTAATGTCCACAAACACGTTGCCCACAACCGCAATCGCCATCGTTTTGCCCTCTTTTCTCCTGAATTCTCATAATTTCGCGTTTCTGTCCCGATTATAACCTATTTTGACACGCCGCACAAGTGAAAAAAGCATCGCGCCGAGCGGAAAGCCGCCCGGCGTGATTATGGGTTTGGGTTTACACGATTCTCTTGTCTCTAACCTGCGCGTCATAGTGCTTGTTCAAAAGCGGTCTGACGACGTAGTAGATGAGCTTGTTCTCGCCGTTGAACATGTACAGCGCGAACGTGGCCACGAAGCCGACAAGCGCGATGACTATGAGCTTGCCGACAAGCTTCATAATAAAGCCGAGAAATTTTTTCATATCCTAAGCCCTATCCTTTCTCAGTATGCCATGGAGTCGTCGAACTCCACGATGGTCGGGTCAAGCGGCTTCTCGTTGAGCACGACGGACATGTAGTTGTTGACGCAGTTTCTCATCTCCTGACGGGAGACGGTGCGGCTGTCCTCAAGGTCATGCTCGATGAATATGAAGTGGAAGCCGAGGTCACGTGCCTGCTCCTCCATGAGTGCGTGCACGCCCAGCATGCCCTTGCAGGCGATGTTGTCGTTGAAGAGCACCATGTCGCAGTTGAAGTTCTTGGCCCACTCCCAAACGGCGTTGACATTGTCCCAGCCGCCGACGGCGTGGTGGCGCATGCAGGCGCGCTGCGTCATGGCGGTCAGGTCGTCCATGGCCTTGTCGGGGTCGTTGGTGTCTATCATGTTGTAGC
>CAZXVA010000091.1:0-5073 GCA_964644305.1 uncultured Oscillospiraceae bacterium | reverse complement strand
CAATGAGTTTTTTGATAACAAAACACTGGCGGATATTATAAGAACCGATAAGTCTTATAGTTAATTGGATAGCACAAGTTATGCACACGCCATCAACTTCTTAAAAGACAACGAGCAAGAATTTGCCGAGATATTGGCACAAAAGACCAATGCCGAAAACTTGAAAGAGCAAAAGCATAACGAATCGGAGCTTCAAAAAGCGATAGTCCGAAACGATACGGTTTTACAGCTTTACGAGAAACTGTATGAGGACAATGCAATGGGCAAAGTAAGTGACGAATGGTTTATTCAGTTATCTCACAAGTATGAGGTTGAACGTATGGAACTGAAAGCGAGAATCTCGGACTTGCGAAACAAACTAATGCAATCCGGCGAGGAACGGAAAGAGCGTGAGCATTTCATATCCACAATCCGCAAATTCATGCAGATGGAACGCCTAATCGCACCGTTGCTTCTGGAACTGATAGACAGAATAGAGCTTTTTGAAACCGAAGGTGTAGGCAAAAACAGAACGCAGCGAATTGTTATCTATTACCGTTTTGTTGGATATGTTGAATTACCGGAAACCGCATTTTGCGAGCATTACAGAACAGATACAAGAAAAGGTGTATCGGTAGAATATCTCCCGAAATCGTTGTCTGCATAACAAAAAAGAGCAAGGCACAAACCTTGCTCGGTACATAACGGATAAGTCGAAAAAAAGACGAAATGAAAAAGAAAATAAAAAACGAGTATTCATAAAGTAAAATCCCTTAAGAATACTCGATATGGTCCGAGTGACTGGATTTGAACCAGCGGCCTCTTGAACCCCATTCAAGCGCGCTACCATCTGCGCTACACCCGGATATTATCTTTGCACTCATCTCAGTGCCCGATTATATTAGCACAATTGCGAGAAAAATGCAAGCCCTATTTTCATATTTTTCTCGTGTTTTTTGCCGCATGGAGAATAAATCCGTCGCGGCAAGCACATGAGGCATATTGGGGGGCTCATGTGCTTGCCATTATTTGTGCGATAAAAAAGGAGAAGTCTTGCGACAGTCTCGGTTACTTGCGCTGATTACTGCATATGCTCGTCGCGTTTAGCACCACGGCGTTTTTCCGGGAACAGCTCATAGGAGTAAGCCAAGAAAAGCCCTGCAACGAGGAAAAAAATGTAGTTTGTGATGTCGTTTGCAATGCTGTAATGATTTATGAGAGTTGCCTCGCCCATGTTTTTGACAAGAATCACACTCAGCGGTATCACAAGGAGCTTGTAATACATCTCGGCACGAGGTGAGAAGAACACCTTCAGCATCCTCACAAGCAGAATTGCGGAAAACACCAGCATTATAAACAGCCCCGGAATACCGGTCAGGAAAAGGGATTCAATCAAATAATTGTGCGTGTGCTGAACTACCGCCGTCGGGTCGGTCTGAGATATTATTTTGTTTATTTCGGCGATATAATCGCTTGTCAAGCCGCCGAAGCGCATGCGGGAGGGTTCGTTTTTGAGCAAGGTGTAAATCGAATTCCAGACAAGCACACGGCCTCCGAGCATCATGGTGTTCTCTTTGTCGCGCGTTTCGGTGAACATAGCATCGCCGTCCTCAATCGTCACCTTTGAATCAGATGGCGGCGCGGAAACGCTCTCATTTATTTCAAGGTCGCTGCTCGGCGCGGCAGGCTCCGACGTTTGCTCTATCGGAGTGACTGCAAGGCTGAGCTTTTCGACGGCAGAGCCGACGAGACTATAGCTTTTATATATAACCGGGGTGACAACAAGCACAGCCGCCAAAGCCACCGCAACATGCACAGATGTTTTCTTGTTCGGGAAATGCTTGACTATAACGAGCGCAGTCATCATACCGATTGCAAACGCAAGCGCAATCATGGAAATACGGGAAAGGCTTATTGCAACTGTTAAAAAGAACACGGCCATCATTGCCCCACACAGCGCCTTGAATGCCTTACTCTTGGAAAGCGCGGCCAAGCACACGGCAATGCAAAAGCATACACAATACCACTGGGCGGAGGTGTTTCTGTGTGAGGATATCAAATCAACATAGTGTAGTCCACCCTCTTCTTTCATTTTGATTCCGATGAATGGCAGGAGGGATATATCATTGCGCGTCACCGCCGCATACAAAAGGCCGATGCAGACGTAGCAATAGAAAACGCAGATAAGCGGCGCGATAAGCTTGAAAAGCTTCTTGCCCTCGCCGTCCTCAAGTGAGGCGGCGTAGCAAATGATGCCCACGTTCAATGCAGTGGGGATAAGGGTCGGAATGCTTGCAATAAGCTGCACGTCGCCCAAAAGCGGCCTTGTTAAAACAAGCCATACAAAGAATAATACTATCGTTTTAAGTGCAAATGAGAGCTTATTCTTGGTAAAACCGCAAAAAAATATAAACGCAAACTGAGCAAGTATGCCAAATGTATAAATAAAGTTGATGAAAAAGCTTCTGTCGGTCGTCGTGGAAGTGAACATCTGTTCAACCACTGCGGCGAAAAGGAGTGCCGCGCCGAGGATGTTTAGCCATTTTCTTTTGTCAGCGGCGTTTTGTATCATATTTTCCTCCTGTATAGGAAGTGAATTCCTCGTTATTTTTCCACATTATTATAGTTTATTCTAAAAGCGTTGTCAACTCACGGCTGGGAGATATTGCGGCAGGCGGTATTTACTTTTGCGGTGAGGCGTGATAGAATGGCGGCGCAAGAGGTGCGCCGGGCAATGGCGCGCCGCGAAAGGAAAAAGATTCATGTTTTCGTTGCTTCTTCCTATTATATATATGGCATTCATCAGCCTCGGCCTGCCGGACTCGCTGCTTGGCGCGGCATGGCCGACGATATACGCGCAGTTTGGCGTGCCGGTGTCCTACGCGGGGATAGTGTCGGCAATCATATCCTGCGGCACGGTTGTGTCAAGCCTGATGAGCGATAGGCTGACAGTGCGCTTCGGCGCAGGCAAAGTCACGGCGATAAGCGTGGCGATGACGGCGTTTGCCCTGCTCGGCTTCTCCGTGAGCGGGAGCTTTTGGGCAATGTGCCTGTTTGCAATACCTTACGGCCTCGGCGCGGGCAGCGTGGATGCCGCGCTGAACAACTACGTCGCCCTGCACTATGCCAGCCGCCACATGAGCTGGCTGCACTGCATGTGGGGCGTGGGCACAACGATAGGCCCTTTTCTCATGGGGCTTGCCCTCGGCGGCGGGCACACATGGAGCATGGGGTATAGATACGTCGGGCTCATTCAAGTGGTGATATCGGCGGCGATATTCATCAGTCTCCCGCTGTGGAAATCCGCCGAAAGCGGTGCAGAGAGCACAGAGCAAAAGGCCGTGCCGCTTCGCGAGGTGATGAAAATACCCGGCGCGCGCGAGGTCATGCTGAGCTTTTTGTGCTACTGCGCATACGAACAGACTGCGATCCTCTGGGGCAGCAGCTACCTCGTGGGCGCGGCGGGAATCGACACCGAGCTTGCCGCGACGCTGGGAAGTCTTTTTTGCATTGGGATAACCATCGGGCGCGGCGTGAGCGGCTTTATCACCTACAAGCTCAGCGACACGGCCATGATCCGCCTCGGTGAGGGTTTGGGCGCTGTGGGCGCGGTGTTGATGCTTTTGCCGCTGGGCGCATGGAGCAAGATGGCGGGGCTGATGATCCTCGGCCTCGGCTGCGCGCCGATTTACCCGAGCACCATTCACTCAACCCCCGCGCACTTCGGCGCGGAGCGTTCACAGGCCGTCATCGGCGTGCAGATGGCAAGCGCCTACGTCGGCACGACGATAATGCCGCCCATTTTCGGCCTCATCGCAAATCACATCTCAATAAAGCTCATGCCGGTGTTCATTTTGGCTCTGCTTGTCACGGGTGTGATAATGTACGAAAGGCTTGTCGTCATCAGCTCTAAAAAGTTACAATATTAACAATATCGCGCAGCGCGTCGAAACGGTTGACGCGCTGCGTGCTTGCGTTTAATTTAATGCAGAATTTCGCATTTTGCGAAATTCTGCATTCGTTTTGCGAAATTCAAATTAAAGCTTCGTCAAAATGCAACTTCCAAGTGGCCAATTATCGTCATTATGTTCATTGACGCAAGTTTGGGGAAATGTTAGAATGAAGCCATGAAAGTATATCGGGACGGTGGAACGAAATGAAAAAAATGTATGTCCTCATCGGCAATTACGGCAGCGGCAAGACAGAGCTTGCCTTGAATTTTGCCTTCAAGGCCGCCGAGCGCGGCGAGAGGACAGAGCTTTTGGATTTGGACATGGTCAACACCTATTTCCGCCTGACCGAGCGCGGGCGCATGACGCGCATGAAGGAAATCCGCCTCGTTTCGCCGAACTATTCCTGCTCCGGCATTGAAACGCTGTCTCTCCCGGCGGAAGTGGCCTCGGCGTTTGACATGGACTGGGACACGGTTGTGTTCGACGTCGGCGGCGATGCCGTCGGCTCGACGGCGCTGGGGCGCTATTATCAGGACTTCATGGCACTTGAGCCGGGCGCGTTGCAGGTTTTGAACGTGGTGAACACGCGCCGTCCGCTCGCCGGAACGGTGGATAAAATCGTCCACCTTCAAGAGGAGATGGAGCGCCACTCGCGATTGAAAATCACCGGCATGATAAACAACACCAACCTCGCCACCGCGACCGGGCCTGCTGATCTTCGCGACGGGTATGAGATAATCCGCGAGGTCTCCGAGCGCACGGGCACACCGGTGCTTTACACCTCCGGCAAGAAGGAATTCCTCGACATATTCCTCGCCGAGGGACATGACCCGAAGTACATCGGCACTCCCATCGCCATCGACACCTATATGGAGCGCGACTGGGACAGCTGGATAAAAGGCTTGGGCGAATAAGCGCAACCCCGCCCATACCGACGAGTAGTCCCCACGGGCTGCTAAACGGCGCAAGCGGTTTTTATAATTCACAGTCAGCATAGCAACATCATAATAGAAAAGAGGTCTTACAATGGTGAAACTTACTATCAACGAGCTGGTCTGTAAGGGCTGCGGCCTCTGCGTGAGAGCGTGCCCGAAGGGCGTTCTCGCGCTGTCGAAGACTAAGCTCAACGCAAAGGGCTACC
>CAZXVA010000090.1:0-5125 GCA_964644305.1 uncultured Oscillospiraceae bacterium | reverse complement strand
ACGTCGGCGACACCGTGCGTGTCCTCGTCCGCGTCAAGGAAGGCAACCGTGAGCGCACCCAGGCTTTTGAAGGCACTATCATTGCCAAGAAGCATGGCGGCATCAACGAGACTATCACCGTTCGCCGCATTTCCTACGGCGTCGGCTGTGAGAAGGTATTTCCCGTGCATTCTCCGTCCATCGTCTCCGTTACCACCGTCCGCAAGGGTAAGGTTCGCAGAGCAAAGCTTTACTACCTGCGCGAGCGCGTCGGCAAGAAGGCGAAGGTCAAAGAGCGCCTGTAATTTTTTCAGCCGCTTCAAGCAAAAAGCATCTTCTGAAAAGAAGGTGCTTTTTTGCATTTTTCGCGCCAAGTCCGCGCTGTATTGGCACGGAGAGAGAAGAATAATCATTGCACTGTCATCAGTCCGGAGCGGCACAGCATGACGCTCCGAGCTTGGAGGATAACATGAAAACGGTTCATATAATTGCGCTGCACCTTGCCTTCGGCGGGGTCGAAAAAGCGATAATAAATATGGCAAATTTGTTTGCCGAGCGTTATGACGTTGAAATCATCAGCGTTTACAAGATGCCCGGCAGCCCGGCCTATCCGCTGGATGAGCGCGTGCGTGTGCGCTATCTGCTCCACGATACGCCCAACCGCACCGAGTGGAAAGCCGCCGCGCGCCAGGTGCGCCCAATCAGCTTTGCCAAGGAAAGCGCGCGAGCCGTGAAAATCCTCGTGTGCAAGAAGCTCGCCGTCATTGAGGCCATTAAGGGCATTAAGTCCGGCGTTGTTATCACCACGCGCCATGAGGACAATGTGCTCCTCTCACGCTTCGGCGATCCCGGCGTGCTCAAAATCGCGCAGCTTCACCATGACCACAATTTTGAATCCAAATACGTCAATGCGTTTAAAAACAGCTACGGCAACATAGACTATTTCACTCTGCTCACTCCCTGTCTTGTTGACGAGGTGGGGGAGATGATGCGCGGCACGCGCACCAAGCCCGTGTTCGTTCCCAATTTCATTGACAGCTATCCCGAACGCCCGGACTTTGCCGCGCGCGAGAAAACCGTGCTCGCCGCGGGGCGGCTTAACTACGTTAAGCGCTTTGATAAACTTATCAAAACATTTGCCCTTGTCCACGAAAAACAGCCGGATTGGCACTTGAAAATCATCGGCGAGGGCGAGGAGCGCGGCGCGCTCGAACGCCTCATCCGCGAGCTCGGTGCGCAGGATTATGTCTCGCTCCCCGGTGCTATGAACGCCGAGCAAATCGAGCGCGAAATGTGCCGCGCCGGGGTGTATGCCATGACGAGCGCGAGCGAGGGCTTCTCCTTCGTCGTTCTCGAGGCGCAAAGCTGCTATCTGCCGCCGGTTGCCTTTGATGTGCGCGTCGGCCCGCCGTTTCTTATCACGGACGGGGTTGACGGCTGCCTTGTGCCGGACGGCGATGACGCCGCCTTTGGCGAAAAGCTGCTCGAGCTCATGAACGACCCGGCCAAGCGCGAGGCCATCGGCGATGCCGCGCGCGTCCGCTCGCTCGACTTTTCGCGCGAGCGCATTGGCGAGCTTTGGTTTGACATTTTGGGAGACTGATTTATGCCGCAACAACATACTTTTTTCAACAAAATCAAATCCAACTGGCTGTTTCTGCTCATCGCGGCGCAGCCCGTTCTCGACGTGCTTGCATATTGGACGAATAACACCCAGTCGAGCTGGGCGGGGTATATCCGCCTTGTCATCATGGCGGTTTTGCCGCTGGTGATGCTTTTCAAGCTCGAAAAGAAAAAGCATTTTCTCCTCTCCATGCTGATTATCGGCGGCTTCTGTGCCCTGCGTTTTCTCAACTGCCTCCGCCTTGGGTACATTGACATGTTCCGCGACGTGGCGTACATGGCGCGCGTGGCGCAGATGCCGATTTTGGCAATCTGCTTTGTTTACGCCGTGCGCGATGAGCGCATGAAGCGTCAGGCGGTCAACGGCCTTGTCACGGCGTCGGCGCTGGTGCTGCTTGCGCTCGTGCTCGCCGTCGCCACCGGCACGGAGAACGTCACCTATGGTCAGGGGCTCGGCGTGAGCGGCTGGGTCATTGACAATAACCGCTGCGCAAACAGCATCATCCTCGTCTCGCTTTCGTGCTTTGCGATGTTTTACGCCGTGAAAAGCGAGAAAAAGCTCGTCAACATCCTCGTGCCCGTCGTGGTGTGCGTGGTGTTCATCTCCAACGGCACAAAGGCTTGCTATTTCGGCCTTTTTGCCATCATGCTGGGCTTTGCCGCGTTCCTCGCGCTCGACGCCCTTGTCAACAAGACCAAGCTCAACACGCTGCTTTTGGCCGTGCTGGTTGCGCTTTCGGCCACGGCGGTCGTCATTTATCCTTACACCCCGCGCGCCAAGGTCGAGGCCATGCAAAACAGCGCCAACGCCTTCAAGGATCAAGACGAGCTTGTCCGCCTGCTCAACGAAAAGGGCTATGACCCCACCACCATGACCACCGAGGAAAAGCTTGCCGACCCCGTTGTGCGCGAGATTTTCGAGACTTATTACAACAAGCTCATGTGGCACGTCATCCCCGAAATGTTTGACCGCTTCGGGATTGAGCGGATTATGCGCGAGTATGACATGACCACTTCCGCCGCCACGCTCATCGACGTGCGCCTCATGAAGCGCACCTATGCCAAAATGATTTGGGAGGACTCGGATTTTCTCACCCACCTTGTCGGTTATGAGGTCTCTCAGATAACCGACCCCGCTTATGACCCCGAAAACGACTGGCCGGCACTGTTTTATTATTACGGCTATCTCGGCTTCGGCCTGTATGTGGCGTTTATATTGCTATTCGTGTGGAAGCTTGTTAAAAAGACCGTTTCGGATTTCAAAGGCAGTCTCAATCTCCTGAATTTCACGCTTTTGCTGTGCCTTGCGCTGCAATTGGGGCTGGCGGAGTTCTCCGGCGCGCTGCTGCGCCGGCCGAATGTGTCGGTTTTCTGCTCTGTGTTGCTGGCGTTGATTTATTATCGCTGTGTGCGCGACAGTGCGCCCGGCGCGGAGGTTCGGCGCGTATGAAATTGAGCGTAATCATCCCGGTGTATAAGGCCGAGGCGTATCTGCGCGAGTGCGTGGATTCTATTCTCAATCAAACCGAAAAGGACTTGGAGATAATCCTCGTCAACGACGGCTCGCCCGACTGCTCCGGCGAAATCTGCGCCGAGTACGCCGCGCGTTACCCCGGCGTGGTGTCCGTCATTACGCTCGATAACGGCGGCCAAGGCCGCGCGCGCAATTTCGGCATCGACGCCGCGCGCGGGGACTACCTCGCCTTCATCGACAGTGATGATTATATCGAGCCGGACATGTTTTCCCTCATGCTCGCCGCCATTGAGCGCGAGGGCGCGGACATCGCCGTGTGCGACATGGAAAAGCGTTATGACGACGGCCGCCGCCAGTATATTAAGGCCGCCCTGCAGGATGACCCCATGGCCGCCGTCGGCTCTGCCAGCAACAAGGTTTTCAAGCGCGCTCTCGTGGGGGACATTCGTTTCCCCGTCGGGCTGTGGTATGAGGATTTTTCGTTCTCCGCCAAGCTCGCCATGCTGTCGGAAAAGACCGTTTTCGTCGAAAAGCCCTTGTATATCTATCGCTGTGGCCAAGAGTCCACCATGAACAACAACAACGCCCGCAAAAACCTCGACATGCTTGCCATCATGCGCGACATTTGCGCCTTTGCCGACGCGGGCGGCTATCGCGACAGCTTTGACTTTCTGCTCATCAACCACGTGCTGCTCGAATCCGTCAAGCGTGTGGCGCAGCAAAATTCACCCGACAAAAAAGAAATCATCGCCGCTCTGCGCGGCTATGTGCGGGAAAACATCCCCAAGCTTTCCGCTTGCCCCGCGTTCCGCCGCGAATCGCGCAACCGCCGCATCATCATGTGGCTCAATTACCACGGCCTCGAAGCCGTGTCCCTCACGATTTTGAAGCTCAACGGTAGCATTTGACAACTTTTTTCTTGCAATTTTTCTCATGAGTGGTATAATATCACATCATAAGTATGCATTCGGCGGCGTGTCCGCCATAAGGCATAATAAAATCTGGAATTCAAAGAGCCGCGCGGCTCTCGGCATATTTCACTTTGTTGAGTGAAATATGATTTGGGTTTTGGCATGTTGAGTTGCGCCGCGCTCTCTTGCCGTTCCCGCAGACGGGGCGGATCTGTTGATAATCGCCTTGTACCCACCCAACCGAAAAGGCAGACCGCGCCTTGCGGCGCGGCGATCCCCTCAGTCAGCGGCAAGCCGCTGACAGCTCCCCTTGGCACCCAAGGGGAGCCAAACCGAGACCCAATCTGCCGCCCGCCTCTGCGCACTTGATAAATCATCATTTTTCGATAGAAAACAAAGCTGAAACCGCCCGCAAAAGGCAGACCGCGCCTTGCGGCGCGGCGATCCCCTCAGTCAGCGGCAAGCCGCTGACAGCTCCCCTTGGCACCCAAGGGGAGCCAAACCGAGACCCAATCTGCCGCCCGCCTCTGCGCACTTGATAAATCATCATTTTTCGATAGAAAACAAAGCTGAAACCGCCCGCAAAAGGCTTCCCTTGCGCACCAAGGGAAGCTGTCGCCGAAGGCGACTGAAGGGATCGCCCGCGCCGCACGGCGCGGTAGGGCTTTACCTACGCACTTCGCATTGCGCCAATCTCAATCAGAACACCGCGACGCAAACACCCTCCCCTCGGCTCTCTCTCAGAGAGAGCTGTCAGCGAAGCTGACTGAGAGAGCCCGCGCCGCACGGCGCGGTAGGGCTTTAGCTCCGCACTTCGCATTGCGACAATCTCAATCAGGACACCACGCAACGCGCCGCCCCTTGTCTCCCTCGGAGGGAGAGGCAAGACAGAGCGGAAAGCGCACCCATCCACATGGTATTACCTCCGCATTTCCCGGAGTTAATATAATATTAGAAGAAAGGAGAAACAAAAAATGAAAGGAAAAAAGTTGATATTTGCGGTCATACTGTCCCTGATAGTGTGTCTCGTACTTATCCCCACCTGCGCATACGCAAGTGAAATTCCCGGCGACACTCCTCCGCAAGAGGAAAGCGACCTGCAACCGCAGAATCAGCAACAGGGTAACCTCGACGAGGG
>CAZXVA010000089.1:0-5266 GCA_964644305.1 uncultured Oscillospiraceae bacterium | reverse complement strand
ACCTTATTTACCAAAAATCCTGAAAATTTTTTCTAGGGTGTTTTATGCGGCGCGGAAAATGGCTGTATTATCAATGGATGAGCATCTACTCAAGCCGGGACTCTTACGGCAACAAGGGCAACATCTCCATTGCCCTTGCCTCTATTGGCAAGGGCTGGGTCACCGAGGAGGGCGAGGCGATTAACAAGGGAGAGGGGGGCGCTATCGGCGTCACAATGTACCGCACGATGAAAAGGCTCAACGAAATAATCGCCGAAAGCAAAGAAGCCTCCGGCGTGATGTGAGGATGAATGCAACGACAAAGGGAACGGCCGAGGCCGTTCCCTTTAATGCTGTGCTATTATGAATTTGCGTCAAAATTTCAGCTTTTCCATGCGGTCGTAGGCGGCTTTGAGTTTTTCGAGGCCGACGGTGCAGGCGATGCGGATGTGGCCTTTGCCGGTGCTGCCGAAGGCGTCACCGGGGGTGACGAGGACATGCGCCTCGTCCAAGAGGCGCGCGCAAAACTCGCCCGCCGTCAGGCCGGTTTTCTCCACGCCGGGGAAAAGATAAAACGTCCCCTTCGGGCGCACAAGCGTGAGATACGGTATCGCCGAAAGGCGGTCGGCGGAGTAGCCCAGGCGCTCTCTGTACGCCTCGACATAGGTCGCCTTTATGCGCCGGCGCTGATTGAGCGCCTCCAGCGCGGCGCGCTGAGAGATGGCGGGGGTGGTGTATATCATCGAGCCGTTTATGCTCGATATCACGCTCAAAAGCGCCGGTTCTGCGATTATCGCGCCGACGCGCCAGCCGGTCATCATGAAGTTCTTGGAAAAGCTGTTAAGCGTGACCGTGCGCTCGGCCATGCCGGGCAGGGTGCGCATGGGGATATACTCCCCGTCGAAAAGATACGTGGTGTAAATCTCATCGGCCACGATGAGCAAATCGTACTCCTCGGCAACCTCGGCGAGCAGGCGCAGGGTCTCCTCGCCATAGCCCATGCCGGTGGGGTTGGTGGGGTTGTTGAAAATAATAGCCTTGGTTTTGGGCGTGATGTGCGCGCGCAGGCGCGCCGGGTCAATGGCGTAATCCTCTTCGGCGTAGGTCGGCACTTCCACGCACACGCCCCCGGCCAGCTCAATCTGACTGCGATAAGGCGAAAAATACGGGGAGAAGACAATCACCTCGTCCCCCGCGTCGAGCACTGCCATCATCACAAGCGCCATGCCCAGACAGCTCGACGCCGTGATGAGCACGTGGTCGGGGTCAATCCGCTGGCCGTAATCGGCACGCCACGCGTCGCACACGGCGGAGATGAGCTCCTTGTCGCCCTTGGGGTCGCCGTAGTGGGTGTAGCCGCGCTTGGCGTCGCGAAAGGCCGCGTCGATTATCGCGCTGTCCGTGACAAAATCCGTGTCGCCGATGCTCAGGTCAATGACGTCGTCATAGCGGCTGAGCGCCTCCGTGTCCAGCGACAGCACCGGGCCGGACGACACCTGAAAACGCTTTCCGATGAAATTTCTCATGCCAAACCTCCGAAAATCCAAGCGGCGCACAACTCGCGCCGTTATTTTACGATTTAATGCGATGATTATACATCAATTTCTTTCAACTTGCAAGTGCCGCGGCTATTGCAATGGGCGGGAAAATATAGTATCATTTTGCCGAGAAAAGACGATTGGGGGGGCGATGGGCTTGGCACGGCTGAAAAGATTGGCGGCGGCGCTTTTGCTGCTGGCGGCGCTGGGCTTGTCCGCCTGCGGCGAGGCAAGCGTGCGCCTGACCTTTGCCGCAGAGGACGGCGCGCGGACATCGACGGCAGCAGTCACGCCCGTCGTCAGCGATGCCGCGACGGACGGCGCGGACAACTCCGCCGCGAAAACGGATGAATACGAGCGTTATGCCGACCTCAACGACCTCGGCTATAAGTATCAGCTCGGATTTGAGGTCGAACGCGATTATGAAAAGGCCGTGGAATGCTACCGCGAGGCGGCGGAGCACGGCATACCGGAGGCCGTGACGAATCTCGGCTATTGCTATGAGCGCGGGCTGGGCGTCGAGGTGGATTATGAGCGCGCGGTGGAGCTGTATCGGCAGGGCGCGGCGCTCGGCGAGTCGACGGCGATGAACAACCTCGGCTGGTGCTTCGAGCGCGGACTCGGCGTCGAGCAAAGCTACGCCGCCGCGCACGAATGGTACACCCGCTCCGCCGAGCTCGGCAACACCACCGGGTACGAAAACATGATGTATTTGGAGAAAAACGGCCTGGTGAAGTAACGCGGGCGATAGCGTGAATATAACGACACAGACGGGAGTGCGAATGCACTCCCGTCTGTGGTTTGGTGTTGAGGGATTATCTCACCCGATGACCCGTTTGGCCAGGCGTTCTACGTCGGACAAGAACAGGGCGGCTTCGGCGTCGGATGGGATGAGGAAGCCGGTGCGGGGGGAGACTGTGAAAGCGTCGACGGCAGGGCCGTCCATGAGGCAGGAGCGCTTGAACTGCTGGGAGAAATACCGGCGGCAGTAGCTCGTGAGCCAGCGGACAAGCTCCACGTCCGTAAACTCGTCGCCATAAGCGCGCTTGGCGAGGCGGAAGGTCTTGGACGGGGTGAAGCCGCAGACGAGGATCTTGTGCGTGAAGAAGTCCTGCAGAGAGTAAGAGCCGACGGCGTCCTCGCTCTTTTGCTCAATCTGGTCATCATGAATGGGGAGAAGCTCCGGCGTGACGGGGCAGTCGAGCACATCCCACAGGGAGTCGGCGAGGGTCTTGTTGTCGGTGGTCTGGGCGATATAGCGGACGTTGGCGCGAACCTGCGTCTTGGTGAGACCGAGGTTGACGTCATAATTGCTGGTATGGTCGCCGTTGAAGGTGCACCAGCCGTCGACAAACTCGCTCAAATCCTCGGTGCCGACGTCAAGGCCGTTGACCTTGTTGGCAATGTCGAGCAGCACCTGAGTGCGCTCACGCGCCTGCGCGTTTTCAAAGGCGACGGAATAATCGTCGTGCGCGTGGCCGATATCGTCAAAGTGCTGATAGACGGCCTTGCCGATGTCGATGACGCGAACCTCCGCGCCGACCTGCTCGGCGACGATGACGGCGTTGGACTTGGTGCGGGACGACGTGCCGAAGCAGGGCATGGTGCAGGCAACGACGTTGGTTGACGGCAAGCCCATGCGCTCAACGGCGCGGGCGCACACCATGACGGCGAGCGTGGAATCCACGCCGCCGGAGATGCCGACGACGCAATGATCGAGCTTGGCCTGCTGCATGCGCTTGACAAGGCCGGACACCTGAATGTCCAAAACGCGCTCGCAGTATTCGGGCACGTCCTCCGGCCTTGAGGGCAGATGCGGGTGCATGGAATATTCGCGCGTAAGCTCGGTGTCGGCAAGTTCCTTGCCCCAATAGGCAAGGCACATGTCCTCATCCGGCTCGTCGAAGCCGCCGCGAGCGCGGCGGAGATTGAGCGCGTGGTCAACGTCGATTTCGCTGACGGCCATGCTGTCGGGGTTTTCATCCTGCGCAAGGATGACGCCGTTTTCGGCGACAAGGCACAGACCGGAATAGACATTGTCCGTGGTGCTCTCGCCCTTGCCGGGCGCGGCGAGCACCACGCCGCAGGAAAGGTGCTTGGAGGTATAGCGCGCGGCGAGCACGGCGTCATCCGTGGACGAAACCGTGGCCGGGAAGGCCGCCATCTGCGCAATCACGGTCGCGCCCTCGGCGGCGTAATACTCGCTCGGCGGGCACACCGCGCCGATATCCCCGCCCAGCTCAACCGCGACGGAGAGGCCGGGGAGCTTGGCGTGGACAAAGAGCGTGTTGGGGGCAAGGTCGGTCTCCAGCGCGCCGACGCGCACGGCCTCGCCCTCGCCGGTATACTCGGCGAAGCGGCTGCCCGCAACGTTCTGCCGCGGCACGAGGGCAAGCAGCTCGCCGTCATACACGGCGGCGGCACAGCTCAAAAGCCGACTGCCGTAAGCATACGGCAGGCCGACGAACATCAGCATGTCCACGCCCTCGCTCGCCGCGACGACGCGCTCCAATGCGCGCGCCGCGCCCTCAATGAGCACACGGTGGCCGATGAGGTCATAGCACGAGCAGCCGGTGAGCGTAAGCTCAGGGAAGACGAGGAGCTTGACGCCCTTCGCCTCGGCCTTTTTCATGCAGTCGATAACGCGCTCGGCATTATACTCGGCATCCGCCACGCGGATGACCGGAGAGGCCGCCGCCGCCTTAACAAATCCGTCTATCATTTATCGTTGCGCCTCTGTTTCTCAAATTTCGGGGTTGCTCAGAACTTAATGCGCTCGGCGATATAGTCCTTGACCTCGGTGATGGGGATGCGAACCTGGGTCATGCTGTCGCGCTCGCGCACGGTGACGCAGTGGTCGGCCTCGTCGGTCTCGGTGCCGACGGTGTTGAAGTCAAAGGTGATGCAATAGGGCGTGCCGATTTCGTCCTCGCGGCGGTAACGCTTGCCGATGGAGCCGGTTTCGTCGTAATCGCACATGAAGTCCTTGCTCAGCTCCTGATAAAGCTCAAGCGCGGGGCCGGTGAGTATCTCTTTCTTGGAAAGGGGCAGAATGGCGCACTTGAAGGGCGCAAGCGCCGGGTGCAGGTGCATGACGGTGCGCACATCGTCGTTGCCCTTCTTGTCCTGACCGACGACCTCTTCGTCATAAGCGTCGCACAGCACGCTCAGCACGGTGCGCTCAACGCCGAGGGACGGCTCGATGACGTAGGGGATATAATGCTCGTTCTTGTCCTGATCGTAATAGGTCAAATCCTGACCGGAGACGGTCTGGTGCTGGGTGAGGTCATAGTCCGTGCGGTCGGCCACGCCCCAAAGCTCGCCCCAGCCGAACGGGAAGAGGAACTCAAAGTCCGTGGTCGCCTTGGAATAGAAGCACAGCTCTTCCGGGTCATGGTCACGCAGACGCAGGTTTTCGTCCTTGAGGCCGATGGAGAGCAAAAACTCGTGGCAGAAAGAACGCCAGTAGTCAAACCACTCAAGGTCAGTGCCCGGCTCGCAGAAGAATTCAAGCTCCATCTGCTCAAACTCGCGCACGCGGAAAATGAAGTTGCCCGGTGTAATCTCGTTGCGGAAGGATTTGCCGATTTGGCCGATGCCGAAGGGCAGCTTGCGGCGCGTGGTGCGCTGGACGTTGACGAAGTTGGTGAAGATGCCCTGCGCGGTTTCGGGACGGAGGTAAACGGTGTTCTTCGCGTCCTCGGTGACGCCCTGGAAGGTCTTGAACATGAGGTTGAACTGGCGTATAT
>CAZXVA010000088.1:0-5474 GCA_964644305.1 uncultured Oscillospiraceae bacterium | reverse complement strand
CAGCGCCACGCCTATAAAGCGCAGCAGGTCAATCTTCGTGTCGCGTGTTTTCACCATTTTTTCTTTCTCCTTTGCGCTAAAACCTCTTTTTACAGATTATATGATAATCCGCGCGCCGTGGCAAGAGGCAGTTTGGCAATCCGCACGGGCGTTTGTGAAATTGCACCAAAGTTTTGGCTGAATAAATATGCAACACCGTGGAAAATTCCAAGTTGACAGACGCGGACGGGGGGAATATAATCGAAGCATACTAGGAAAGGAGCGAGCCGGAAGATGTTCGTTCGCCGCAACGACAACATGATGATGGGTATGATGCGCATGATGAGCATGTGCATGATGATGTGCGCCCAAAAGTGCTCGCTTGCTTCATAACCCGTCTTTAGTGCATTATAGCAGTAATCACAGGGCTGAAAGCATTCGAGCTTTCAGCCCTTTATTTTTTGTATAACCGGAGTTGACAAAATGATAGAGCTGAAAAATCTCTGCAAAACCTACCGAACGGCGGACAAGGAAATCGTCGCGCTTGACGGAATCAATCTCACCATACAAGACGGCGAGATATTCGGCATAATCGGCTTGAGCGGCGCGGGCAAATCCACCCTCGTGCGCTGTATAAACCTTTTGGAGCAGCCCACCGGGGGCGAGGTCATCATCGACGGGCAAAGCCTCACCAAGCTGCCCAGAAAAGAGCTTTTGAAGCTCCGCCAGCAGATCGGCATGATATTCCAAAGCTTCAACCTCTTGGAGCAGCGCAGCGTCATCGGCAACATCTGCTTCCCGCTGGAGCTTGCCGGGGTGGACAAAAAGACCGCCAAGGCCCGCGCGCAAGAGCTTTTGAAGATAGTCGGGCTTGAGGACAGGGGCGAGAGCTATCCCTCGCAGCTCTCCGGCGGGCAGAAGCAGCGCGTGGCCATCGCCCGTGCCCTCGCCACCAGCCCCAAGTATCTCCTCTGCGACGAGGCCACCTCCGCCCTTGACCCCAACACCACCCGCCAAATTCTCGACCTTTTGAAGGAGATAAACGAGAAGCTGGGCGTGACGATAGTGGTGATAACGCACGAAATGCGCGTCATCGACCGCATATGCGACAGCGTGGCCGTCATCGACGCCAGCCACATCGCCGAGCTTGGCAAGGTGGCCGACGTGTTCACCAACCCCCGGTCGAAAATCGCGCGCGACCTCATCGTCCCCAAGGACAGCAGCGCCATCTCCACCGAGGGCGGCCGCCGCGTCCGCCTCACCTTCAACGGCGAGGAGAAAACCAACGAGCCGTTCATCTCCAAAATGGTGCTCGAATGCGGCGCCCCGGTGAACATCCTCTTCGCCGACACGAAGATATTCGAGGGCGTACTCTACGGGCACATGGTCATCGAGCTTCCCAACGACGAGCGGGAAGCGGAAAAAATCATTATTTGGCTTCGCGGAAGCGGCGTCAACTGGAAGGAGGAGATATAAGCGATGTTATCCGAAATGTTTTATAAGCTGTGGGACAGCGGCCTCATTCAATTGGGCATTTGGGAAACCGTGTATATGACCTTCATTTCCTCCGCCTTTGCCTATCTCATCGGCCTGCCCCTCGGCGTCATCCTCAACATCACCGACGCCAAGGGCATCCGCCCCAACCGCACCGTCAACGCCGTGCTCGGCTTCGTGGTCAACTTTTTCAGGAGCATCCCGTTCATCATCTTGATGGTCGCGATGCTGCCCGTGGCAAAGCTCGTTGTGGGCACGTCACTGGGCAACAAGGCCGTCATCGTCATGCTCATCATCGGCGCCGCGCCCTACGTGGCGCGCATGTGCGAAAGCTCGCTCAACGAGGTCAACTCCGGCGTCATCGAGGCGGCGCAGTCCATGGGCGCGAACAACTTCGAGATAATCACCAAGGTGCTCATCCCCGAGGCCAAGCCCTCACTCATCACCAACGCCGCCATCTCCATCGTCACCATCCTCGGCTACTCGGCCATGGCCGCCACCATCGGCGGCACGGGCCTCGGCCAAATCGCGATAATCTACGGCCACCAGCGCTCCAACGACGATATCACCTGGATATGCGTTTTCCTCACGGTCATCATCGTCCAGGTCATTCAGGAGCTGGGCATGTTCATCGCCCGCAAAACCGACAAGCGCGCCAATTGACGCGCCCCACCCAAATCAGTTTTCCCTAAATTTATAATAAAGGAGAAATATTAAAATGAAAAAGACTGTTTCCATCGTCCTCGCCATCGTTCTTGTTCTCGCCGCTCTGACCGGTTGCGGCAGCACCGGCTCTGCCAACGACAAGGTCATCAAGGTCGGCGCAAGCGCCACCCCGCATGCGGAGATCCTCGAATCCGTCAAAGAGGCCGTCAAGGCCGAGGGCTATGAGCTTGAAATCGTCGTTTACGATGATTACGTCCTGCCCAACAAGGCTCTTGCCGACGGCGAGCTTGACGCGAACTACTTCCAGCACACCCCCTATCTCAACAGCTACAACGCCTCCAACAACACCAACCTCGCCTCCGCCGCGCTCATCCACTATGAGCCCTTCGGCATCTACGCCAACGGCGTGAGCGCCCTGTCCGAGCTTGCCGACGGCGCAACCATCCTCATCCCCGCCGACGACTCCAACGAGACCCGCGCCCTGCTTCTCCTCCAGCAGGAGGGGCTGATCACCCTGCCCGCTGACGCCAGCGCCGAGGTCGGCGTGAGCCACCTTGACATCATCGACAACGGCGGCTACAACATCGTCCCCGTTCAGGCCGACACCGTCCCCGCCCAGCTCGCCAACAGTGACGCCGGCACCATCGCCGTCATCAACGGCAACTACGCCATTCAGGCCGGCCTGAAGGTTGCCGACGCTCTCGCCACCGAGGCCGCCGACGGCGACGCCGCTCAGACCTACGCCAACATCATCGCCGTTGCCGCCGGCAACGAGAACAGCGCCAAGACCGCCGCGCTTGTCAAGGCTCTCAAGACCGACGCTGTCAAGCAGTTCATCGCCGACTCCTACGACGGCGCAGTCGTCGCGATATTCTGATTCACTTCCATAACAGCACTCAAAAAGCGGGCTGAGATAAAAAACATACGCCGGAAAAGCAAAATCATTTTTGCTTTTCCGGTGCTTTGCAGTTCAAAAAGGAGAAAAAGCCGTTCCGGCAAAATGAAAAGCGCAGGGAATACTTTGTGTGTTTCCGAGCATTTTCATGAAGCCGGGGCGGTCTTTTTCCCTTTTTGAACCGTGTGCTTTTTTATCTCAGCCCGCAAAATAGGGGCGGAGAATCCGCCCCGTATTTTTGCGCACATTTCGCCCGCCCCTGTTGAAAAATTCATATCCCCGCGTTATAATCGCACTATCCATTAAATGAATAAACGCTATGTCTATAACATCTTTTGCTATTTATGGCATAACATAGTGAGGAAACGCGATGAAACACGGACGGATTTTGCGCCTTTTTGCGCTTGCGCTTGCGGCGGTGCTGCTGATGTGCGCCGCCGCGCCCTCGGCCTTTGCCGACGGCGCGAACAACACCACCCCGGACGATGAACAAGCCCCGCAGCTTGAGCTCACCGTCAACCCCGGCGACACCTGGGACGAGGCGGTTGCGGCGTTCATTGACCATTATGAAAATTAGTCACTCTCCCACTCCCTCGCGCTGGGCTATCGCAATCTTGTCACGGGGGAGGAGCACTATTACCAAGGCGATGAGTACATGGTCGCATGCAGCATGTACAAAGTCCCGCTTAACATGCTTTTTGCCGAGAAGATTTACAACGGCGAAATGGATTGGGACACCGAAATCGCGAACGTTCCGTATTCCGAGCTGATGGAGCGCAGCATCGTCAATTCCTATAACGAGCCGTCCGAATACCTTTTCCGCGAGCTGGGCGGCTATTGGTCGTACCGCGTGGCGATAAGCGGCTATATGGGCGTTGACCCGCAGACCGTGGACGACAGGTATTTTGAAAACAACTATTTCACCGCCGAGCAGGAGATTCATTGCCTCACCACGCTTTATGAGGGCGGCGAGCGCTTCCCCGGCATTCTCGACGCCATGCGCAAGGCAGAGCCCGACGAGTATTTCAACCACCACCGGCAGCCCTACCCCCTCGCGCATAAATACGGCATCCTCCGCGACACCACGAACGGCCGCAAAACCTATGTCAACGACAGCGCCATAGTCTATACCGACGAGCCCATCGCGATAGTCATGTTCACATTCAACGTCCAAAACGCCAAGCAAGCCCTCGCCGACTATTGCACCCTGATGTGCGAGTACAACCGGCTGAATCTGACGCCGGAGAGTCAAACAAAAAAATAACCGGATATATCCCCCCGCGCACGCAAAAGCCCTCGGACAAAGTCCGAGGGCTTTTGCTTCATTCCTGCGTCATTCCGCAGTGGGCGCGCTCGCGCCCGATTATTCGTGGCCGCTGCCCCAGGGGGTGACGGGGTTGGGGGCTTGGGTGATGTCGTAATCGGCGGGTTGGCCGTCGGCGAGCTTGGCGATGACGACGAGGCGGTGGTTGCCGGTGCGCTCGGTGTCGTGCTGGCGGCAGCAGGTGGACAGCGTCAGCAGGGTGTCGGCGGGGGTGAGCGCGGCGGCGCTGCCGGCGAGGTAGTTTGCGGCGGCGACGGTGTCATAAAACGTCGTGCCGCCCAGCGCGGCGGGGTCGGGGTTGATGTAGTCAAACGACACGTCGGTGAAAAACACCGCCGCGATTTGGAACACCAAATCCTCGCCGTCGACCGAGAGGTAAATATACGGATTGTCGCGGACAAACGCCGCGTCGGTGTAGCGGTGCAGCTTGGTGAAGCGCTCGCCGTCGGGGTCGCAGTCGCTCTGCGAGTGGCCGTAGATGACCGTGTTTTTCACCAGCGCCGAGCGCGAGGACAGCTTGTCCCGGCAATCGGCGTAATAGCAGCCCCACTCGGCATAGTTGCCCAGCTCGTCGAGCTGGAGATACTGCGCGTTGTCGTCGCCCTGCATGACGGCGTGGTCGACCTCCGCGCCGGGCATGACAATCCACGCCACGGCGTCGCCGTTTGCGCGCTTGGCGGCGGCAAGCTCGGCCTGACGATTCACCCCTTGGAGTGACGCGCCGCCTCCGGCCGAACCGGGCGCGGCCGTGACAACGGCTGACGCCGCCCCGCCGCTCGATTCCGCCGCGCCGCCGGGGCTGTCCGCGCCGATGTCGGCCGTGTCGCCGGGCTTATTCCGCGCCGCGCCGAAGCTCGTGAACAGTGCCAAAACCAGCACCGCCCCTGCGCACAACGCCGCGCGCTGTAATGTTCGTTTGGTTTTACGCTTCATGTGTTCGTTCGCTTTCTTTGTGTGGTGATTTGTACGTGGGTGGTGAGTTGGGGATTGGGTGTTCTGTTTTGCGTTGGCCTTGGATAAAAGTGCTCTGCGAAAGGCAGACCGCGCCGCTGTGCGTCGCGGCGATCCCCTCAGTCAGCGGCAAGCCGCTGCCAGCTCCCCTTGGTGCGCAAGGGG
>CAZXVA010000087.1:0-5928 GCA_964644305.1 uncultured Oscillospiraceae bacterium | reverse complement strand
GAGCGGCGGTCTCCAAAACCGTAGGCCGAGGGTTCGAAGCCTTCTTCCCCTGCCAAATCGTCGCAAGCGTCGTATCGCTTGCGACGATTTTTTGTGCTTCATATTCATAATCAATCCGCACTCATTCTGTGAAGTGACTTTCTTTGTAATCATAAACGATATGTATCAATGATAGTTAAATTCCATTTCATTATCGATTCGTATAAATTATTTTTATATCTATTGTTGAATGTATAATAACAGGGCATAGCCGGAATTCGGCTATGCCCAAACTTTATTCTGGAGCTATACTATTGTTATTCGTCCAAGACCTCGCCGCCGGTGACCTTCTTTTCAAACTTGGTCATGAGGATCGGGGAGAAGATGCCGACGATGCTGAGAACGATAAGAACCCAGCTGACGGGGGAGGCAAAGAGGCAACCGATATCGCCGCCGCTGACACGTAGCGCGCCACGTAGACCCTTTTCGCTGATAGGTCCGAGTATGAGCGCAAGGACTACCGCCGCTGTGTTCAAATCGAACTTACGCATGAGATAGCCGAGCACACCGAAAATGAGCATGACAACCACGTCGCTGAGGTTCTTGTGAATGGCATAAGAGCCGACAAAGCACAGAACCGTGACGCAGGGGATGAGAATGGCGTCGGAGAGGCGGGAGATGTGCGCAAAGCCGCGGCAGCCGAGCATACCGACTGCGAGCATAAAGAACTGCACGAGCACGAAACCGGCAAAAAATGTATAGGTCATGGCGGCGTGCTTGGTGAACAGCTCCGGCCCCGGGGTGAGACCTTGAATGACTAGACCGCCCATCAAAACCGCCGTAACGGATTCGCCGGGGATGCCGAGAGTCAGCATGGGGATGAGCGAACCGCCGGTGACGGCGTTGTTCGCGGCCTCCGAGCCGCTGACGCCTTCAATTGCGCCGTGGCCGAAGTCTTCCTTGTGCTTGGAGAATTGCTTCGCATTATTGTAACCCATGAAGCAGGCGATGGACGCGCCCGCACCGGGCAAAATGCCGATGATGTTGCCGATAATCCAGGAACGGATGATCGTCGGCCAAAGCATCTTGCGCTCGTCTTTTGAAAGAGCGATTTTGTCGGAGAACTTCTTTGCACGCGCTCTTTCAACAATTTTTTTCTCGGCGAGGATAAACACCTGTGACATGGAGAAAAGCCCGATGAGGGCGCAGGTGGTGTTGATGCCCTCTGCGAGGAAAGGCTGGCCGAACATGAAGCGCATGGTGCCGTCGATGGGGTCAAGCCCGATGCAGGAAATCAAAAGACCGAGTGCGCCGGACATGAGACCCTTGACGAGGCTCTTGCTGGAAACGCCCGCGATGATAGTCAGGCCGAAAATGCCGAGCCAGAACTTTTCTGCGGACATGAACTTGAGCGCGAGCTGCGCCAAGACGGGGGCGAAGAAGTAAAGGGAGATGCAGCTCAAAAGTCCGCCCCAGAAGGAGCTCCAGCAAGCGGTGGCGAGTGCCTTGCCGGCCTTGCCTTGCAATGTGAGCTGATATCCCTCAATCGCGGTGGCGGCGGAGGCGGGGGTGCCGGGAGTGTGAATGAGAATGGCGGAGATGGAGCCGCCGAAAATTGCGCCGCAGTAAATTGCGCCGAGGACGATGAGGCCGGTGTCGGCGGGCATGGTGAAGGTCAGCGGCAGCATGAGCGCGACGCCCATTGCGGCGGAGAGCCCGGGCAGGCATCCGATGACGATGCCGAGCGTGACGCCGCCGAGCATAGCGAGCAGATTAATCCATGTCAGGGCACTTACAAACCCCTGACCCATAAGCTGTAATGTTTCAAGCATGTCAGTACCCTCCTTAGAACAGCAGCCCGGCGGGCAACTTCACGCCGAGGAACTTCACAAAGGCGAAGTAAATCAGCAGGTTGACAACCACAACGGAGATGATCGTCGGCACAATGTGCACCTTGAGGTACAGCAGTGCTGCGAGCATGAACACGACCGTCGCGGTGAAAAAGCCTAAGTATTTAATCATGAAGAAGTATATTATGGTCAAGGCAAGAGAAACGAAGAACTGCATCGGCTTGAAGCCCTTGAACACCTCGTTCACGCCGCTCTCGACGCCGAATTTACGGGCATTGAGTATCATTTGAATGAGATACAGCGTCGTCAGGCCGAAAAGCAGAGCAATAGTAAAGAGCGGATAAGTCTTGCTCTCATCGGTCAGTTGGGAGGAGTACGCGAGAAAAAACGCGCACACTGCGTACATGAACGCGACGACGCCAATATCGGTTTTTTTCATTTTCAAGGGGTGTTACCTCCTGCAAAAATCGAATTGGTTAAAAATGTGACAGGGAATTGTCTATTCAAGCAGAAGCAAAAATTGCTTCTGCTTGAATGGTTTAGGTTGTATGTTTGTCTTGAGAATTATTCGTACCAGAAGCCGGAAGAAAGACCTTCGGTGAAGACCTGCTGCTCATCAATGAGAGCGGCGGTGGCGGCGGCATCTTTGTAGTCGGTGACGAATTCAGCGGCGGCGGCGAGGTAATCGGAGTCTTCCATGGTGGCCTTGAAGGCTTCCTCATAGAACTTGATGACGTCCTCGCTCACACCTGCGGGAGCGACGATGCAGCGGGAAGAACCGAGCCACTTGTCGTAGAGACTCTTTTCACCGAGGGTGGGAACGTCGGGGTACTCGGGCAGACGCTCAGTAGCGAATACTGCGAGGGGCTTGACGTCGGTGCGGCCGGCGATATCGGCGGCCTTAGCAACGCACCAGTCGGCCTCGCCACCGAGGAGAGAAAGAAGCTCGTCGGCGGTGTTGCCCTGCGGGAGGTCGGTGTACTTAAAGCCGGCGGAGTTGGCGAAAGCCTGTGCGCCGATGTGGTTGGAAGCCTGTGCGCCGTTGGTGGAGGCGACGGTGTTGTTCTCCTTGGCGTAAGCGACGAGACCGTCAATGTCCTCAAAGCGATCCTCGTCGGCGCGGACTATGACGAGAGAGGTCTCGGTGACGTGGTTGCAAATGGCGGCGAAGTCATCGGTGGTGTAGGTGCCGAGCCCCTTTACGATGGAGCTGTTGAAGTTGGGCAGGTTCATGAAGCCGATGGTCATGCCGTCAGCTTCTGCGGCGGCGAGCTGCGACCAACCGAGAGAGCCGGAGCCGCCGTCAACGTTTTCGATGACGATGGTCTGGCCGACGTACTTCTCGGCATACTGCGCGAGAATACGAGCGGTGACGTCGGTGCCGTTGCCGGCCTTGTAGGAAACGATGAGGGTGACGGGGCCGTCGGGCGTCCAACCCTCGACGGCGACCTCTGCGGGAGCCTCGGCAGGTGCGGAAGAACCGCAGGCGCAAAGTGCAAATACTATGCACAGAGCAAGAATCAGTGCGAAAAACTTTTTCATTTGTTTTTCCTCCTTTTCTAATTATCTCGTCTTAACGGAGATACACAGTATCTTAACATTTTCTTCACACAATGTTCAACACTTATGCACGCATCTTAACAGAAACTTTACAATTATGGACGCAAATCTTAACGGCATGAATGCGAATGAGAACAAAAAAAGCAGCCGAACTAAACAAAATCATTACCGATTTGATAGAGGATGTGTCAGCAACAACTGTGGGAGTTGAAAATGAGGATTAGTTGTTGAAAATGAATGAACTTATACCAAAACCAGTTAACGAATTCGCACAGGCTCTGTTCAGTACAGAGCTTGCTACATTGCTGAGGATTTTGCTGAGTTAGACTTAGATTCACTGTTCAATAATCCGGTGCTAAATGCGGATCTCAATACAGATAAATACCATAAATGTTTAGATGTGTTGGATTCTTTGATGTTGAGCGATGTTCCGCTATTGTTAGACATATACGAAAAACAGGCTGATTTCTCAAAGTCGTCTGGGGGATTTTCAAGAAAAGCCGAAGAACACAAAAACAACTTTCGATGCTTCAAAGTGTGGTCGCCTTTATACATCAAGTCAAATCGCGCTTGTGTCAAGAGGATTCTCGTTTGGAGAAAATATCTCTGATAATTATTTGATTACTGATTTAGGCGTATATTTTTGCGAGATTGTTATGCGTGTTAAGAACAAACAGCTTAACGCCTGATTGCTCTCTGACCTCAAAATTGGTTGGGTGTCCACATAAACAACGCACCTGCAAAAGCAGGTGCGTTGTTTATGTGGACACATATATTATAAGTTTTTAATAATTATTGCTTCAATCTCAATAGTTTAGTTAGATTAAAAAATGAACGGCATAAGATGCTTAGAGTAGGACGGGGTGACGCCCCACACCGTCTTACTCTTTTTGTTTTATTTTTCTTGCGTTTTTTCACGGCTCCAACAATCGAGATAGAGCCGTTCTCCCCTCTCATTCATCCAGCTTGAGGACGGCGAGGAAGGCTTCGGTGGGGATTTGGACTGTGCCGAGCTGGCGCATTTTCTTTTTGCCCTCTTTTTGCTTTTCGAGCAGCTTCTTTTTGCGCGTGATGTCGCCGCCGTAGCACTTGGCAAGCACGTCCTTGCGCATGGCCTTGACCGTCTCGCGCGCGATGATGCGCCCGCCGATGGCCGCCTGTATGGGCACTTCAAAAAGCTGGCGCGGGATATTGTCCTTGAGCTTTTCGCACAGCTTTCTCGCGCGGCCGTAGGCCTTTTCGCGGTGTGCGATGAGGCTGAGCGCGTCGACCTGATCGCCGTTTAAGAGCATGTCGACCTTGACAAGGTCACTGGGCTTATACTCGCTCAGCTCATAGTCGAGCGAGGCATAGCCCTTTGTACGCGCCTTGAGCGTGTCGAAAAAGTCGTAAATTATCTCGTTGAGTGGCATTTCATAATGCAGCTCGACAAGGCGCGAGTCGAGGTAGGTCATGTTTTTGTACTCGCCGCGCCGCTCCTGACACAGGGGCATGATGTTGCCGATATACTCCTCCGGCGTGATTATCGAGACCTTGACATACGGCTCGCGCGCCTCGGCGATGACGGCGGGGTCGGGGTAATTATGGGGATTGTCGACCATGACGGTGGTGCCGTCGGTTTTGATGACCTCGTAGATGACGGACGGGAGTGTCGTGACCAGCTCCAGGTCAAATTCGCGCTCCAGGCGCTCCTGAATTATCTCCATGTGCAGCATGCCGAGGAAGCCGCAGCGGAAGCCGAAGCCCAACGCCACAGAGCTTTCCGGCTCATAAGAGAGCGAGGCGTCGTTGAGCTTGAGCTTTTCCAGCGCGTCGCGCAGGTCGGGATACTTTGAGCCGTCCTCGGTGTAAATGCCGCAGTAGACCATCGGCCGCGCGGGGCGATATCCGGGCAGTGGCTCTGCCGTGGGGACGGCGGCATCGGTGACAGTGTCGCCGACGCGGGTGTCTTCAACGTTTTTGATGCTGGCAGTGAAGTAGCCGACGTCGCCCGCAGCAAGCTCGTCGCAGGGGTCAAGGCCGATGGGGCGCATGTGCCCGACCTCGACAACCTTGTACTTCGCGCCAGTGCTCATCAGCAGGATTTCGCTGTCGCGGCGGATAACGCCGTCCACCATGCGCACGAAGACGATGACGCCGCGGTAGTTGTCATACTGGCTGTCGAAAATGAGCGCCTTGAGCGGCGCGGCAGCGTCCCCCGACGGGGCGGGCACGTTTTTGACGATGTCTTCGAGCACGGCGTCGATGTTCACGCCGTTTTTCGCGCTTATCTCCGGGGCGTCCTGCGCGGGCAGGCCGATAATCTCCTCCACCTCGTCCTTGGCGCGCTGAGGGTCGGCGGCGGGGAGGTCGATTTTGTTTATCACGGGCAGGATTTCGAGATTGTTCTCCAACGCAAGATATGTGTTGGAAAGCGTCTGCGCCTCGACGCCCTGCGAAGCGTCGACAATCAGCACCGCACCCTCACACGCGGCGAGAGAACGGCTGACCTCATAATTGAAGTCGACGTGACCCGGGGTGTCGATGAGGTTGAGGGTAT
>CAZXVA010000086.1:0-6405 GCA_964644305.1 uncultured Oscillospiraceae bacterium | reverse complement strand
TCCGCGCCGGTCTCGGCATGGTTGACGGCATGGTGAGCATGATGCCCAACGTCAAAGTCGGACATATAGGTCTGTTCCGCGATCCCGAAACGCTTGAACCGGTCAAGTACTATTTCAAGATGCCCGCCGACATCTGCGAGCGCGATGTCATCGTCGTCGACCCGATGCTGGCCACCGGCGGCTCTGCCTCGGCGGCTATCACCTTCCTGAAAGAGGCCGGTGCACAGCACATCAAGCTCATGAGCATCATCGGCGCTCCGGAGGGCGTGGAGCGCATGCAGAAGGATCACCCCGATGTCGACATCTTTGTCGCCGCGCTTGATGACCACCTCAATGACCACGGTTACATCGTCCCCGGTCTCGGCGACGCCGGCGACCGCATTTTCGGCACGAAATAAACCGAAACAACAACAAAAAGCACAACGTGCGGGCACAAGACGTGCCCGCACGAATTATTTATTAGTTCAGTCTTATTTATCGTCCTTGTGCCCGGCTGAGCCGAGTTTGAAGTCCGGCTCTGTGCCCTTTGCGAGGCGGACGATGTTTTCTCTGTGGCGCAGGACAACAAGCAGCATCGCAAACGCGCACAGAAGCAAACGCGGCGCGGAAATGCCGAAAAACGCCGCCGCGGCCACGCCCGACGCCGCCGCCATCAGCGAGCCGAGGGAGACCTTGCGGCTCAAAACTGCGGCAAGGCCGAAAAACACAGCCGCAACCACCAGCACACGCCAATCGGCCATGAGAAACACCATCGCCCCGACGCTGACGCCCTTGCCGCCGCGAAATTCGTGCAGCGCGGGATAGCAATGCCCCAAGAGGCAGGCCGCACCGGCCGCGCACATGCCGTTTTCGCCAAGCAGCAAAAAGCCGATCAGCATGCTGAACGCACCCTTGAGCGCGTCACCGGCAAGCGTCATCAACCCCATGCGAAGCCCGAACACGCGCGCCATATTCGTCGCGCCCGCGTTGCCGCTGCCCTGAGTGCGCACGTCCGCCTTCATCAGATTCTTCGACACGAAAATGGACACGCTGACAGAGCCGAGAAAGTAAGCGCATACAAGCGCAATGATGTATTTCAATATGACCATGTTAAGTTCCGATAAACCCTTCAAAAATTCAAAACAATTATAACGCATTTATCAGGCGTTTGCAACCGAATTATAGCCATATATTTGTCATTTAATTAACTTATTCATTCAATACACGAAAACTCACTCCACGGCCACGCTTTGGGTGGCGTGGCTTGAAAGCGGACGCGCTCGCCCGTTTCGGGATGCGTGAACGCGAGAGAATGCGACCATAGCGCGTTTTCGCACTCACCGTCTGTGAGTGTGCCGTACTTTCTGTCGCCGACGAGTGGAAACGAGCGCGAGGCGAATTGGCAACGGATTTGATGCGTGCGCCCGGTGATGAGGTGCACGCGCACAAGGCTCATGCCGTCATGGTGTGCAAGAGTGGTGTATTCCAGCCGCGCTTCCTGAACGCCCTTGCCGGGCGCGTCGGCCACGAAGGTCATTTTGCGCGCCTTGTCGCGCCACAGGAGATCAACCAGCGTGGTGCTGTCCGCCGTGTCGCCGTGGACGACAGCGAGATATTCCTTGTCAAGCTCACCGTCGCGAACCTGGCGGGAAAGCTCACTCGCGGCGGCGGCAGTGCGCGCAAGCACCATCAGTCCGCCCACAGCTCGGTCAAGTCGGTGCACCGTGCGCGCCTCGCCGCCGAGCGCGGCGCGCACAAGCTCCGGCATTCCGCCCGGCTCATCCGTGCTGAGCACGCGCGGAGGCTTGATGCAAACGGCGATAGAATTGTCATGAAAAATCACGTCCATGGGAAACTCCGAAATTTAATGGAAATAATAAATATGAACATAATCAAAAACTATTTAATATGATTTGACATTTGAAACATGTACGCTATAATGTACACAAGGGGGTGTTTATATGCTGAACACAAATATAACGAGCTTTCGCAAAAACGCTTTCACGATGATTGAGCAGACGATAAAATACAATGAACCGCTTAACATATCGACCAAATCCGGCAATGCCGTGGTGTTGAGCGAAGAGGATTACCGAGGGCTTATGGAAACGCTGTCGATTCTCTCCGCGCCGGAGATGAAAGACAAGCTCATCGACGGGCTGTCCACGCCCCTGTCCGACTGCATTTCCGAAAACGAGGTTGACCGGTGATGTATAAGATATATTACACCAAGGCCGCCGCAAAGGACATTCCGAAGCTGAAGGCAGCGCATCTCGACGAAAAAGCCAAGGGGCTGGTTGACATCATCCGCGAAAACTCATATCAAACACCGCCGAGCTATGAAAAGCTAATAGGCAGTCTGACGGGCTTATATTCCCGGCGCATAAATGCACAGCACAGGCTGGTTTATGAGGTCATTGAGGAAGAAAAGGCGGTCAAGATTCTATCACTTTGGTCAAATTACGAAAGACTTTAACATATCACATATCTGCAACAAAACGCGCTGCCGAGTGGCAGCGCGTTATTTGTTGTCTTGTTGCCCTTGGCAAGGGAAAGGGATTACATCTCTTTCTTCTTGCGCGGGATGAGGGCGATTGCGCCTGCGCCGGAGATGACCATGACAGCGATCCAGATGGCGAGGTTGCTCTCGTCGCCCGTTGCGGGGGCGTAGTTGGCGGTGACGACGCGGAAGGTCGCGGTCTCAGTGCCGCCGTTGGTGTTGCCGAGCTTCATGGTGTAGCTGCCGTAGTTGAGCAGGTTGAGGAAGTTGGCCTTGAGAGTGATGGTCTTGCCGTTGTTGGAGAGAGTGTAGTTGGCCGGGTCGATGGTCGTGCCGCTGATGGTGACGGAGTTGATGGCGCTGTTGGCGGTGAAGTACAGGTCGGAGGTCGTGCCGCGGACGTGGGCATTGTCGCCGTAGGCCGCAGAGGCAGTGCCGCTGACGGTTATGTAAGCATACTGAGTGCCGGCGTTGTTGCCGTTGGCGTCAACCGTGTCAACTCTCAGAACGTGCTGACCCGCAGAAAGGGTGGCGAGGAAAGAGGAGTTGATGACGAGGTTGCTGCTGCTGTAAACATAGTTGTACTTGGAGGTGTTGCCGCTGCCGGTGAAGCAGACGTCATCCATGTATGCCGCGTAAAGCAAGGGGCTGACAGTGAAGGTGAGGTTGCCCTGACCCTTCGCCCAATTGACATTGGTGGGAGAAAGCGTGGCGTCGCCATAGCCGAGGGAGTTGACGGGAACGGTGACAGAACCGGTCTCGCCGTTGGCGGAGGTGGCGGTGACGGTGACATTGCCGTTGCCCTTGCCGCCGGTGACGGAGAAGTTAGGCGCGCTTGCAGAGGAAGTCGCGGTCACGATGGAGAGGGTTGCGGGAGTGGTGGAATAACTCCAGGTGAAGCTCTCGGTGCTGCTCTCAGCGTTCTTGACGTAGAACCAAACGACCTCGCCGTTATCTATGCGGGTGACATTGGTGGCAACTTCAAGGGTACGCTTGTCAGTTACTTTTATAGTAATGGTGTCAATAACGTTGCCCATATTGTCAATAGCGGAAATCTTTGCATCGCCCACTCTGTTGGCGTTAAAGTCAACTTCGATGTTATCGGCAACAGCAATCGTGCCGTATCCGGCAGACAGAGAATCTACTTTCCAGTAAGCAAACTTGCCGGAAACCAAGTTCAATCTGAGCTTAACAGAATTACCAATCATGACAGAATTGGATTGTGCAGAAATACTACCGACAGCAGGTGAATCAACAACTTTTTTTGCAACGTTGATAGTGCAAGTAGCAGTCGGGTGTTCACCGGTGATATTGTTGCCAGCAACCGTAGTAACTGTAACCGTATAAGTTCCAGCAGTTTCGGGCATAGTATACACGCCTTCAGACGAAGACGTCAGAGTAGTAGAAGACCAAGTAACCGCTTTTGTAGCCTTACCGGTAGTTACAACATTAGGCGTAATAGTAACAGTATCTCCGGTATAGGCAGCAATAGTAATAGCATCAGAGCCGCCGGCCGTTGCACCGCTGGAAGCTGTCGCAGAAAGAGTAACAGATTCCGCAGAATCCACTTCCCCGTCCGCGTATGCCGCGACGGTCATAAAGCTTGCGAGGATGCAGACCATCATCAGCACGGAAATAACTTTCTTCATGGTTTTCATTTCTAAAAATCCCCCTTATGAGATTTATATTACAGGAATCTCAAACGGCATAAAAGCCGAGACCTATTTGAGGTCACACATAATGTAACACAATGTTTCCGAAATTGCAAGAGTTTTTTCTGAAATTTTTTATTATTTTTTACCGTTTTGTAATTTATCTATATATGGTGCAGTTTTTTATCATTCACCGCAACATATAGAAGATGGGTTTGAACGTTTCGCCCTCAATCCTGTCCATTACTTATATAACGTTTCAAAAACAAAAAAGTTTCATCTTTTTTGCGGGAATTATAAGCTAGCGCCCACTCCCCCGCCGATTCTCCCGCCGGGTATGTGGGGGGCGGAGACGGAATTCTTGACGTTTACATTCTATTTTGGAATTGTAGATGGACGAAAGATAATGCAAAAGGGAGACCGCGCCGCTGAGCGTCGCGGCACCTCATCAGTCAGCTTACGCTGACAGCTTCCCCTCAAGGGGAAGCCTTGGTTGCATGGTTTCATTTGATTCTACTATCCGACAGTAGCACAAAGCTAAAAGCTCAGATTCAAGTCGGCACTCACAAAGCCTTCCCCTCAGGGGAAGGTGGCTCGGCGGTACGCCGAGTCGGATGAGGTGTTCTCGCCGCTTGCGGCCAACTGCTTAGCGTCGCATTTATGCAAAAGGCAGACCGCGCCGCCGTGCGTCGCGGCACCTCATCAGTCGGCTTACGCTGACAGCTTCCCCTCAAGGGGAAGCCTTGGTTGCATGGTTTCACTTGATACTACTATCCGACAATAGCACAAAGCTAAAAGCTCAGATTCAAGTCGGCACTCACAAAGCCTTCCCCTCAGGGGAAGGTGGCTCGGCGGTACGCCGAGTCGGATGAGGTGTTCTCGCCGCTTGCGGCCAACTGCATTAATTGGGCTTATCGTCTTGCATACCAATATGCCGCATTATATCCTCACAAACCGAGGAAAATCTTTGATTCACCTCTGAATTAGAATAACGAAGGACCGTCAATCCCAAACTGCGGAGATATTCATCGCGACGTGCATCATATTCAACTCCGGCGGATTCATAATGCTGTGAACCATCAAGTTCAATACACAGCTTTTTTTGAGCGCAGAAAAAGTCCACAATATAATTGCCCATCACCTTTTGCCTATTAAACGTAATTGGGAGCGATTTGAGGAAATCGTACCAAAGTTTTCTCTCTTCTTTTGTCATATTTTTTCGGAGAGTCTGTGCGCGAGCTGTCAACAGCGGATTATTATTACTCATTAGATTTAGTGGAAAACATACTCCTTGCAATCTTGTGCGTTTACATAATACCACTGTTTAGGGCAAAAAGCAATAGGACTAGTGCGAAGTGCAATGCTTTTTGCAAAAATGAGCTTGGCAAAAAGCGCATTCGTTTTTTGTATATTTTATTCACATCAAAAAATACAACAAATAGCTAGTTATTTGTATATCAGAGAACTAATTCGTAATTGACTAAAAAATATCACTAAAAGAGCGTAATTTTGTCTCTATCTACAAAACCTATTTTATGCAATTCGACTATAAAGCTCTTAATGTTCGTCAATAATTCAGCAGTTTGCATGAACTTGTGAGTTTTGAACAAATTTCAAAGCGTTTTTACTTGTCAAAACCTCGATTGTAGGTTAATATGCACATATCAGCTTCGGCTAGTACGTTTCAAGGAGAAAGAAAAATGGGATTTTTGACATGGTTTACACCCGCGGCGGCTGCGTTGGCATTGCTGTTCGCGGCATATAAGGCGCATTATGTGCAAAAGGCCGAACCCGGCAATGAGCGCATGCAGGAAATCGCGAGCGCAATCGCCGAGGGTGCGGACGCCTTTTTGAAGTCCGAGTATAAGATACTGGCGATATTCATCGTGGTGCTGTTCGCACTCATCGCGGTGTTTATCGACATCGGCACGGCGGTGTGCTTCGTTTTGGGCGCGCTGTGCTCGATTCTCGCGGGCTTTTTCGGAATGCGCGTGGCCACCAAGGCCAATGTGCGCACCGCAAACGCCGCCATGCAGCACGGCATGAACCGCGCGCTGTCCATCGCGTTTTCGGGCGGCTCGGTCATGGGCATGTGCGTGGTCGGCCTCGGCCTTTTGGGGTGCAGCCTGATATACATAATCACGGGCGACTATAACATTCTGTTCGGCTTCTCACTGGGCGCGTCGTCCATCGCGCTGTTTGCTCGCGTCGGCGGCGGCATTTACACCAAGGCGGCCGACGTGGGCGCTGACCTCGTGGGCAAGGTCGAGGCCG
>CAZXVA010000085.1:0-6499 GCA_964644305.1 uncultured Oscillospiraceae bacterium | reverse complement strand
GTTCCCGGTCCACTACGCAAATTGACATTTTCGGTAACTTTCATTGGGAGGCTTGATCCGTTAGGCGTGTTGAATGCAAATGCTGTTGCAGAGAGAGCAAAAATCACAGGCTGACATTGAAAAAATGTTCAGGAGGATTATGAGGTATAAAACTGCTTTTTTCAAAAAGCTCACCCCTCCATTCTTTCTCATATTTGTTGCTCATGATCTGTCGTTTCGTTTGAGGGTGAACTGATCAGAGCTTTTTCAAATTTATTCTTTCGCCTGTGTTATTTTTTGAAGAAAACCACCATCTATTCTATATACTTCATCACACAGTAGTTCTATATCATCCTTGGAATGACTCGCTATGATAATAGTTGTGCCTTCTTGAGCGAGATTTTTCAGAAGTATTCGCATCTGATTAACACCACAATCATCCAGACCATTCATAGGCTCATCTAATACTAATACCTTTGGCCTCTCCATTATCGCCTGTGCAATTCCAAGGCGTTGACGCATGCCGAGAGAATACTTTCCTACCGCTTTTTTTGACGCCGAATCTAAGCCTACAAGTTGCATACACTGACATATACGCTCGTCATCAATGCACTTTTTTATAGCCGCAAGTCGCCTGAGATTTGAAATACCTGATTCATGCAACAAAAAGCCTGGCGTTTCAATTATAAATCCTACTTCATCCGGAAAATCTACATCTGCTCCTATCTGCTTACCGTTGACAAATACTATACCAGAGTCTGGTGTAACCAGGCCACATATACATTTTAGCAGTACAGTCTTTCCAGAGCCGTTACGCCCAACAAGCCCGTAAATATTTCCTCTTACGCAGTCGATATTAACATTTTCCAAAACGGTTTGTTGACCAAAGCACTTTGTAACATTATGTAACGAAACTATATTCATCGGCGTTCCTCCATACGGCTTTAACATTGCCCACCTCTTGAGAACGGGAATTAATACACATATGCCAGCAAAAATAAAAACCGAGAGCAAGAAAAATGTTGTAGCATACTCCACGGTGAGGCCTATCAAAGAGCGAGAGCTTGAAATTGAATCCAGTTGTACCATTGTAAGAGGAGATATCTTATAAAATCGCGGCGTCCACTCATTGGCGACTGTTATATCCAAGAATGCAAATCCTGCGGCAACAAAACATCCAAGAGGGACTCTGCACAGGCTGTTGAATAGATATATAATTAGCCCTATCCAGACACAGCAACCCCATTCCAGGAAAAATGATATGCACATAGCCTTCAGGGGTGTATATGCACCGATGATATAATCGCTTAAATATAGTGTTAACTCATAATGTGTACCAGCGTTGGTTCGTGCAAGTGTACCAAGTACCTTCCCCCACCCATATTCAAATTCCAGATTTGGTAACAACGCCAATGTGGATACTACGCACAGCATTGAAACGTAAATAAAAGACATTATTAGTATATAAAGGCACATCCCCACAGACCATGACACACGCCCTGCACGTGTGATAATATAGGCTTGCGCATCTGACTCAAATGGAGCATCTGAAAAAAGCACAACAACTGCCGATGCAATGACCAGTTGACATATATAATCATTCGTGAAATGCGCAAAAACGAACGGATGCGCGTTCGAGCCTACATCCTTGCAGAAATAGCTTATGGGATGTACAACTGCAAAGGTAAATGCCATCATCAGGGCAAGAACTGCAATAACTCGAGTTGTTGAAATCGCTTGCCAGAAACGATATGAAAAAGCATTTATACAACGTTTCAACATGATTCAGCCCTCAATTTTTCTTGAGATACGGTACAGAAATAAGCGATAGCATATATAGCTCAATGCATAAACAACAAGCGGTGTTAAAAGCAGTGTTAATTCGTCTGAAATAAATATACCGCGAGCTTTCAGTATTCTGTCAAGTCGCATTCCATTAGGAATAGAAAATAGTCTGCCAGTCTCAACGAGTACAAGATGGAAAATCATTGGTGCGCAAATTGCCACATATGCATTTGGATACCATGCCGAAACACATAGTCCCACACAACTTGACAGTGCACCAGTCAGGAATGTCATACCAAGAATTATTATGATATAACATATTCCACTTCCGCATTGCAACGCGAAATAATATGGGAATCCTTGAGATTCGACCAACTTCTGCACCGTAACAACAGGTAGGACATATAAGAGTGGGAGTATAAACAGTACTGTCCCCAAAAGGAAAGCCATACCGCCGCTCAACGCTGAAGCGAAAATTTTAGATATAGCGTAGTTTTTCAGTGTACTACGCTGGACAATGTAAATCGTTATCCCACCACGTTCATCTCGACTATAACTTGTGGCATATGGTATAGTTGCCAGCATACACGCGAAATAGCTTACAAAGACTCCGCCGAATGAATATGCATTAAAAATATAGTAATGTACACAAAAGACGCTGCTTTCTCCGTGAATGTCCGGTGCAGTAAAAAGTGCCATGAGATCGCCCCAGTTATCCATACAAAAACATATAGCAATACCTGCTACTGCTATAAAAAAGGTTGTACTGAATGCTGCTTTTACATCTGCACGTAGATTATTACAGAAACGCGACTTATCCTCCATAAGAAAAATTCTTTCCTGTAACTGCGTTAAAACGAGTTGAGCTTATTGTTGACCGATAGTAGTTACTACCTTGCCCATTATAATCCGTACCGCGATCAAAACACCAATAAGGTGTGAGATAGATTTGACCATTTTCTTTTTCTATAGGCATATATTCAAGATATATCGATGAATATAGATAGTCTGATTGAAGAATTTCAACATCATACTTTTCTATTAGTTTTTCAATTGCTTCATCTACTGTTATAATTTTTGAAGATGTGCTAATTATTGGCGTGAAATTTGCTCCCATTATTTCCATGTACTTTATGCCTTCATCCGTAATAATCATTTCTCCGCCCATGCCATTCGACATCAACATATTCGGTACACTATACGTCACATTCGACTCTTCCTCGCGCGAGAATATTGGAATCCCATCATAGGCAAAAGAAAATGCAACAAAGTATGCATCATCTCCACTGTCTAGTCCCGTCAGCTTGAACGACTTTCCGAAATCATCGTAGTGCTTTTCAGGATCGTTAAGAAGTCTTTGTTGCAAAGCCGTAAGTTCTGTGTGTTTCATGCAGAGGCACTTTGTTACGACAGGTGTGAAGTCAATAGCACACTCTTTCGTGGTTTTCTTTACCAACTCCACTACTTCTTCCTCAGTCATATAATCTAGTGGAAAAGTTGCCCCATAATAATCGGCATCAACATAATAATTCATTATTGAAGCCATCTCTGTCCATTTAGAACGTTCGGGAGCATAGAAACTTAAGCCATATTTATTACAGCTGAATTCGCTACCATCAGTTGCGGCAAGGTACATCGAACTGTTATCGTTATTTAATGTTTGAATTGTCGTTCCACAGAAGAAACGGTCTGTAATATCTGCGGTGGTTGGCAGAGAAAGGTGCAGTATGTATGTACCGTATTCGTCATAGTCAGGTTTCTCCACCTCTGCGTCAATTATGAGATGTTCAAGAGGATTCATCTTCAAGTGGCTTGTATTCACCGAATCTTTCGTTGTCTCCAAGCCTGACGTGCTTTGCGTATTCGTAGACTTGCCTTTTTCCGTGCAGGCACACATCCCAACTGACAAGGCAATTGTCATAATAACGCACATTATCCGTTTGACTTTCATATTTTCTCCTCCGTTGAATTAGTTAACTTATAATATCCTTTGAATACGTTTTAGGGGATGCTCCTCATTTAAGATGATTAAATGCTATCAGATTTGTGGTTAAACATCAATAACTGCGGCACGAACGACAGATTTTCGAGCACAAGCGGTTGAAAACACAGCGATAATGTTGTAAAATAACAGTGGCACTATGTTCAAATTTGCAATTATCCTACATATAATTCTTATAATAGAATTTTATATATAGGATGATATTGTTGACACTTAGAATTTCAACTGTCGTGCGCGAAAAGCGTAAAGCTAAAGGACTGACGCAAGAGCAGCTTGCCGAACTGATATCTGTTTCCTCAGGGTATATTGGTCAAGTTGAGCGTGGGGAGTTGACTCCATCCATCTCTATCCTTGCTATGTTGATTGACATTCTCGGAATTGATGCCAATACGTTTTTTTGACCCGGTGGGAAACGAGTCTCTTTCTAACGAGATTTCTTTGCGTGTGTCCCGAATGTCTACAGACAACCAAGAGCTTATATTGGGAATCATTGAAGTGATTGAACAAACAAACAGGAAAGGACGGATAAATGAAAATAGCGGTTTGCGATGATGACGAAAGCGATTTGCAGTTAATGCTGTCATATTGCCGTCAATATACTCCCGACACGCAAACGGTCGCGTTCAGGGACGGAGAGGCACTCCTGTCTGCATTCAAAAGTGACTTTTTCGATTTAGTCTTTTTGGATATTGAAATGGGACATCCAAATGGATTAGAGGTCGGAAGTCAGCTTGTTAATGCAGCTCATAAGCCGGTCATTGTTTTTACCACGCAAAGCCTAAATTATGCCATCCGAGGATATGGAATTGCGTTGAGGTATTTACCTAAGCCAATTTCTTACGACACTTTCTCAGATATCATGAAGCTTGCGTTGGAACAAATTCTGCCTCAAAAAATAAAGCTGTGCTCAAATGGAGTACAGATGGTTTTATCTGTTCAAGATATTCTGTACTTTGAAGTCTTGCGCCATCAACTTATTGCTCATTTAGCCAGCGGTGAAATAATAACTGTACGCGACACTCTTACGGATACAATTTGCAAAGTACCGCACCGCGCGTTTGTTCAGCCACATAAAAGTTATTATATAAACATGGATTACATAGACCGTTTAACTCAACAGACTATTACAATGACAAGCGGAGACATTATTCCTGTTGGTCGAAGTAAAAAAGCAGAGTTTCTTCTTCGATTTAACGAGTATATGAGAGGAAATAGCTCAAATGAATATTTGGATTGAGTTGTCAACCGTTATAGTAGAGGTATTTCTTCCGTGGTATTTCTTTTCTGGGTTGCTCGGTCAAAGTAGCCGTTCTTCTATTTCAAAACTGTCGCTTGGCGTTATTTATGCTACGTTTCTTTCTCTCCTGTCATTGCTTGTACCAACCTCAAGTATACGTTCGGCTATTATAATCATTATTACCTATTTATCGGCAAAAGCGTACTTTAATAAAAGTTGGCTTACAACGCTTTACCCAACGGTGCTGTTTTTCTTCTTTGCGATTCTCGCGGATATTATATGTGGAGCAATTATGCAATTGGGCGGTATACCAACTGATGCCATAATGGGAGTCGGATTTGGTCGTCTTGTGTATAACATTATTTGCAAACTTGTTCATTTGGTATCCCTTTATATAGTGCTGGCACTTATTCGTCCGGGAGTAAATGCACAAAGTATCCTTAAGTCTTTCCCACTTCTTTCATGCCAATTACTAAGTATTTATATTTGCCACCAAAACTACGCTATTATCATCCTCGAAAACAGCCCTGATTTTCTATATTTTGAGACGCTTTCTCTTTTATATATCAATTTGGTAATCTGCGTTTTTGTTGAGACATTGAATCGTTCTTTCGAGCGTGAGCAAGAATCGGAACTCGCCCGTCAACAGTTAGAGACGCAGAAAAACTACTATCTTGATATTCTGGAACGTCAAGAAGAAACTCGCAGTCTCTGGCATGACATAAAAAAATATATGACAACCATGGAAACGTTGGTGGCGAATGAAGATAGAGACACTGCAAAAGCTTGCCTTTCACAATTGCAATCTGCATTTTCAAATATATCCAATTCTGTTGATACAGGCAACAAATTAATCGACAGTATTTTTACATACGGAATGAAGAAAGCTGCCGATAACAATGTCACTATCAAGCTTGATATTTGGGTCAACAACAATCTGTCTTTTTCAAGCACTGATTTGTTCATCATTATCGGCAACACCCTTGATAACGCGATTGAAGCATGCAACCAAATAGATAACAAAAAAGAGCGCGTTGTTTCGGTTTGGCTTCACCAAAAGAATCATCTTTTACTGTATGAAATAAGCAACCCATATAATGAAAAAAGCTCCAAAAAAGCCGGTAAAATACACGGATATGGGTTGAAAAATGTATCTGCTTGTGTTGAAAAGAATAATGGCATTATAAGTATCGAGAAGAGTCACAACTTTTTCAATGTTTCTATTCAACTCAATTTGAATGACTAAGTTTGATATCTGTACTTCTTCCCTCTGAATTAACCATTCCAATGATCCGTTCAGGGGAGGCCATATTGACCCGTGGGTGAGTGCAGTGAGATACGAAATCTTCAAGGTCAACGCAGAAACGATTATCTTCGATGTGCATTTCATAATTGTTTGGATTAATACCACTTCGTTCCATAGCTCGTTCTATCTCGACATCCGAGTAGGGCAGATATACCGTAGCATATCTATTCCCGCTGCTGACCTCCACCTC
>CAZXVA010000084.1:0-6550 GCA_964644305.1 uncultured Oscillospiraceae bacterium | reverse complement strand
CAAGTGCGCGAGCTGTGCAACAAAGTCCTGTGGCTCGACCACGGCAACCAAATCGCCTTCGGCGAGACAAAAGAGATTTGCGACAAATACGAAGCGTTCCTAAAAGAAAACGCCGCAAAAAAGCGCTAAAAACAGCGGTATAAATCACAGCATTCGTGATTTATACCGCTGTTGTTATTTGATTACAAACTAAGAATTCAAGCCTATGTTCGACAAACCTTTAATTCAGCCCTCGTTCCAGGCCTTGATTTCACTGCGCAGCCAGTTGGCCCACTCGTCCACGCCTTCGCCGGTGCGGGCGGAGATGGGGATGATCTTGATGTTGGGGTTGAGGCGGAGGACGTACTTCTTGCAGGCCTCAAGGTCAAAGTCAAAGTACGGCATGACGTCAATCTTGTTTATCAGCAGCACGTCGCAAATCGAGAACATCAGCGGGTACTTCAGGGGCTTGTCGTCGCCCTCCGGGACGGAGAGGATCATCGCGTTTTTCGAGCTGCCGGTGTCAAACTCCGCCGGGCAGACGAGGTTGCCGACGTTTTCGAGGATGGCGAAATCCACGTCGTTCACGCCCAAGCCCTCCAAGCCCTGGCGCGTCATGCCCGCGTCGAGGTGGCACATGCCGCCGGTGTGAAGCTGGATGACCTTCGCGCCGGTCTTTTCGATGGTCGCGGCGTCAACGTCGGAGTCAATGTCGGCCTCCATCACGCCGATGCGAAACTCGTCCTTCAGCGCGGCGATGGTCGCCTTGAGAGTGGTGGTCTTGCCCGAACCGGGGGAGCTCATGAGGTTGAGCAAAAAGGTTTTGTCCTTTTTCAAATCCTTGCGCAGAAGCTCCGCCTCGCGGTCGTTGTTTTCAAATACGCTCTTTTTTATTTCAAGAACTCTGAAGCCTTCCATAATTTTACCTCGTGTTTTTATAGGATGCTGTGATTATACCACAGGTTTGGACTCATTGCAATGCTTATCACTCGCTCAAAAACTCCATTCGCGCGCGAAATTCACTCTCGAATGCCTCTTGGCGCTCGGCATACGCCCCGTCGGGGGAGGGGAGCGCGACTATCCCGCCGGGGTCGAGCGTGAGAAGCGTGCCCCACAGCGCGTCGCGCGTGATGAGCGAGCTAGGCTGCGCCGGGACAAGGCGGCATTGCAGAGCAAAGCGCGCGTCGCGGTTGCCGGAGAACAGCCACGACAGGAACGCCGCGATGTCGCTCATGCTGCGGCTGCCCATCGCGGGCACGGCGAAGCCCCACGCAGTGCCGACAGTGCCGCTGCCGCCGGGGGCGGCAAGCGGCGGCACGGCGCGCACCTCAAGTGCGCGGTCAAGCCGCGCGGGCAGCGCGCTCGTCATCACAAAGGCGCAGGCAAGCTCGCCGCGCCCGACGGCGTCGGCGGCCGCGCCCTGCGGCAAAACCGTCATCGCCCCGCTGTATGCGTTTTCGGCGAGAAGGTTATAAAGCGTGGTGTAGGCCTCGCTCGGCTTCGTCTCCAACGCGGCGGAGAATTCCTCTCCCTCGCGCAAAAGCTCGGTGAAAAAGAGCGCGGAATACGACTCGGCAGCGTAATAAGGCGCGCCGACGGCGGCGCGATAAGCCTCCGCCTCGGCGGACATCGCCTCCATGTCGGCAAATTCCGCCCCTTGGGCGAGCGCGGAGTTCACCAGCAGCACCGGCACGTCAGACCCCACCGGGAAAAAGCTCTTGCCGATGCACGCGCTGCGGCTTGAAAGCTCCTTGGGGTAGTCCGGCGCGTCCGCGCCGAGTTGGGCGCTCAGGTCGGTCAGCTTTGAGCGCGAGTGCATGTCAAACGCGCGGTAGTGCGAGCAGAAAATCAAGTCCGGCGCGCTTTTGTCAAACGCCTCGGCCATGGCCTCCTCGCTTTCAAAGCCGGTCAGGCGCACGGGCAGCTCCCCGCGGGCGGAGCTTTTGTTGTAATCCCTCGCGGCCTCGTTCAGCTCCTCGTCGGCAAACCCGCCCTCGACGTACCACACGCTCACCGCGCCGCGCGATTCGTCCTCGCGCGTCACCGCAAACGCGTAAATCCCGCCCACTATGGCCAGCGCCGCAAGCACGGCGATTAGATTTCTCAGCTTCATAAGCACAATGCTCCGTGTCTTGTTTCGATTTCTCTTGACATATATGCTATACTTTAAATTAAAATAAATCAATAAAGAATTTATAAAATCGGAGAAAAAATATGAAATACAAGGCGGTATTATACGACATGGACGGCACGGTGCTCGACACGCTTGCCGATTTGACGGACGCGGTCAACCACGCGCTTGCGCATTTTGGCCTGCCGCAGACCACGGCGCGCCGTGTTCGTGCCGCGCTCGGCAACGGCGCGGCGCGGCTCATCACCGAATCCGTCCCGCAGGGGACGGACGCCGCCCTCATCGACGAGGTGCTGCGCTATTATAAGCCGTATTACGACGCGCACTGCAACGAGAAAACCGCGCCCTATCCCGGTATAATCGAGCTTATGCGCCGCCTGAATGCCGCGGGCGTGAAGCAGGCGGTCATATCCAACAAGCCGGATAACGCCGTGCGTCGGCTTGCCGACGCGTTTTTCCCCGGTCTGCTGGAGCTTGCCGTGGGCGAGAGCGAAACCGTCCGCCGCAAGCCCTGCCCGGATGCGGTCAATGCCGCCGTCGCGGCGATGGGGCTTGAAAAGAGCGAGTGCGTCTATATCGGCGACACCGAGGTGGATATCCTCACCGCCCAAAACGCCGCCCTCGACTGCATCGCCGTCGCCTGGGGCTTCCGCGATGAAGAAGCCCTCAAACAAGCCCCCGCCCAAACAATAGTCCACACCGCCGAAGAGCTATATGCTGTTCTGACGGGGAAATGAGTATAATAGTAAACCAATGACCGCCATCAGGCGGTCATTGGTGTTTATTCGGAGTGTATATCCCCCATATTCTTAGCAGAATGTTAACACCACATGGGCGTATAATGGGGGTGCTATATCACAATAGACAACACACCGGGGGACGTTTTATGGATATATGGAAAGAGCTTCGCGACGAGGGAATAAACGCATCGCTGTTGGACGAAATAAAGGCGTTTCGCGCCGAGCACGGCGTGGCGGACGCGGCGCGGCCGCGCGTGCCCGCGCCGCAGTATCTTTACTACGGGCGCGAGATTTGGGAGAGTGCGGCCACAGCACTTTTGAGCGGCGAGCATCTGCTGCTTGCCGGCCCCAAGGCCACGGGCAAAAACGTGCTCGCGGAAAACCTTGCGGCAGTGTTCGGCCGGCCTTGCTGGGACGTGTCGATGTACATCAACGTGGACGCAGCCTCGCTCATCGGCGCGGACACCCTGCGCGACGGGCAAGTCGTTTTCCGCGAAGGGCCGATTTGCCAATGCGCGCGCATGGGCGGCTTCGGTGTACTCGACGAGGTGAACATGGCAAAAAACGAGGCTCTGGCCGTGCTGCACGCCGCGCTGGATTTTCGCCGCGTGATAGATGTGCCGGGATATGAGCGCATTTACCTTGACGACGCCGCGCGCTTCATCGGCACAATGAACTACGGCTACGCCGGAACGCGCGAGCTCAACGAAGCGTTGGTGTCGCGCTTCGTGGTGCTGGACATGCCGGTGATATCGCAGGACGATTTGAAAAAGCTGCTCCGGCGCGGCTTTCCGACGCTCAAAAACGAGTGGTGCACCCAGTTTGCCGAGCTTTTTGACGATCTCCGCCGCAAGTGCGACAGCGCGGAGATTTCCACCAAGGCGCTGGATCTGCGCGGCTTGCTGTCCGCCCTGCGCCTCATCGAGCGCGGCATAAGCACCCAACAGGCACTGCGCCTGGGTATAATCAACAAGGCCTTTGACCCCTTTGAGCGGCAGCTTGTCGAGGACGCGGTCTGGGCGCGCATACCCAAAACCGCCGACCGGGCAAAGCTTTTCGAGGGCTGAGATGGACAGAGAGGACATCCAGCTCCGCCGCGCGGACAATCAGGTTTGGAACGGCGCGCGCAACTATGACCTGCGCCCCGACTTCCACGCCTTTGACGGCGACGGGGACGCGGAGCTGTATTTCAACACGATAATCGGCCTCGCCGCGCGCTATTATGACTTTTCAAGCTTCAAGCCCTTGCTCAACACCTTCCAAAGCCAAGCGCAGGGCGAGACCTACACCGAGATGTTTTGGCTTGCGCTGGAGGGGCTTGCATATCGCCGCGGGCGTGATGAGCGCCCCGCGCTTGATGAACTCCGCCGCGAATACGCGCGCGGCATTGTGGCGCGATACGCCCACCGCGCCGAGCCGCACAGCACGGAGAAAATAAGCACGGCGTGGTTCATGCGCGCGCTCGATATGCCGGGCGCGGAGGACGAATGGGAAAAAGGCGTGCTCGACGCGCTCACCCTGCCCCTCGACCTGAACGAAGCGCAGATCGCCGCGCGCATCGAAGCCCTGCTATATAAATACTTCCGCCGCGCGCGGCGCAGTGTGACCGACAGGCAGTGGGCGGCGTGGGTCGACCGCAGCTTCAACGGCGCGAAGCGCTCGCCCGGCCGCATCGTCAGCCGCAAGGCGCTGCGCCGCCTCGCGCAGACCGACGCCGCCGAGACCGAGACCGTCAAGGGTCGCGCGCAAAAGGTGTGGCTCATGATGCAGGGCAAAACGCCTGAGCCGGTGCTCCGGCGGTATGTCGAGGCCGTGTTCGGCAAGTCCATGCTGACCCCGGCGGAGCTTGCCGCTGCTGAAAAAGAGCTGTGCACCGGCGCGCACGAAAACTGCCGATTGCACTTCACGCGCGGCGTCATGACCGAACGCGAGCGCGAAACCGAGGCCGCGTGGGAGCTGGAGACATTCCGCCGCCAGCGCGCGAAAAACCGCGAATACTTCGAGAGAAACCTCGTCCAAAACCGCATCGTGATAAGCCGCCTGACCCAAACCCTGCAAAACACCATCCTCTTGCAGCGGGACGTCACCCACTCGCTCACGCGCGCAGGGCGGCTTGCCCCGTCGGTCGCGTGGCGCGCCGGCGCGGTGAACGACGAGAAGGTGTTCACCCGCCAAAGCGAGGATCACCCCGGCGAGCTTGTTGTTGACATCATGCTCGACGGCTCGGCCTCGCAAAACCGCCAGCAGGAAAAGCTCGCCACACAAGGCTATATCATCGCGGAAAGCCTGACGCGGTGTAACATCCCCGTTCGCGTGAGCGCCTTTTGCTCGGTGAGCGGGTGCACGGTGATGAGCATACTGCGAGATTATGACGACCCCGGCAATGACGGCCTTTTTGACTACGTCGCCGCCGGGTGGAACCGCGACGGGCTTGCCATGCGCGCGATGGGCTGGCTCATGCGCCGCGAGGCGCAGGCGCGCCGCATGCTCATCATTTTGTCCGATTCCAACCCCAATGACGACCAAAAAATTCCCGGCAAGGGGCTTATGCCCGGCAAGACCTACGGCGGCAAGGCGGGCATTGAGGACGCCGCGCACGAGGCGGCGGCCTTGCGTCTGCAGGGCGTCCCGCCGCTGTGCGTCTTCACCGGCAGCGACATGGAGCTGCCCGGCGCGCGCAGTATTTACGGCAAAAATCTCACGCGCATCCCCACCATCGGGTGGTTTGCCGACGCCGTGGGCAAAATGATACAAAGCCGCATAAAAGAGCTGGGGTGACGGGGATTCGTCCTTGACAATCCCCAATACCGCGAGTAATATAGCAAAAAACAGCAAAAAGGTCGTGGAAACATGCTTAAAACCGTTGGGATAGTCAGCCTTTCGAGCGGGGTTTTGGTCGACATCATCGGCAGCGCCGATTTGCCCGTCGTGTGCAATTTGAGCGTGGGTCACGCGCTTCCGCGCTGCATTGTCCCGTTTGGCGTCGAGGCCGAGGTGGACGCGGCAGAGCAGGTCATACGCTTTGCGTGAATCTTGCATTTTGTCCCGCTTTGCGGTAAAATTATACACAGTCATAACTGCCCTCGTCGGCTTTCATGACGGGGGCGATTTCATATCACGGAGGGAAACGATGAACAAGCTGAAAGTTCTCATGCTCAACGGCAGCCCCAAGGCAAACGGCAACACCGCGCTGGCCTTGCGCGAGATGGAAAAGGTGTTTGAAAAGCACGGCGTCGACTGCGAGACCGTGCAGGTCGGCAGCATGGCCGTGCGCGGGTGCATCGCGTGCAAAAAGTGCTCTGAGCTGGGCAAATGTGTTTTTGACGACGTCGTCAACGAGCTTGCCCCGAAATTCGAGGCGGCGGACGCGCTCATCGTGGGCAGCCCGGTTTATTACGCCTCGGCCAACGCCACGCTCATCGCCTGCCTTGACCGTCTTTTTTACAGCACCGACTTTGACAAAACCATGAAGGTCGGCGCGAGCGTGGTGTGCGCCCGCCGCAGCGGCTGCACCGCGACCTTTGACGAGCTGAACAAATACTTCACGATATCCGGCATGCCCGTGGCCTCGGCGGCGTATTGGAACAACATCCACGGCCAGCGCCCCGGCGAGGCCGCCGAGGACGCCGAGGGTCTGCGCACCATGCGCGACCTCGCTGAAAACACCGTCTTCCTCATGAAAAGCATAGCCCTCGGCAAA
>CAZXVA010000083.1:0-6741 GCA_964644305.1 uncultured Oscillospiraceae bacterium | reverse complement strand
TTCAAGCGCTCTCCCAGCTGAGCTATACCCCCATGAGCAAAAGTATAATAGCAGAATGCGCGGGAAATGTCAAGGGGTATTTTCGCTTTTTGCGAATTTATTTTTTGCGCGTGGTTTTGCGGGGAACAGTCGGGGTGAAGCGGCGGGTTTTCGTCTGTCTGCCGCTCTCGCTCCGCCTCACTTGCCGACGCAGAAGCGGGAGAAGATTTTGTTGGTGACGTCCTCGCGGATGCTGCGGCCGGTCAGCTCGCCGAGGGCGCGCATTGCCCCCTCCGCCTCGGTGAGGACGACGTCGGGCGTGGCGCCCAGCGTGAGCGCGGCGAGCGCGGCCTCCATGCTCTCGGCGGCGCGGGAGACCGCGTCGGCCTGGCGGGCATTGGTGAGGATTTCACCGGCGGGGACGTCGGGCAGGGGGAACATGGCGGTGATGGCCGCCTCCAGCGCGTCCAGACCCTCGCCGGTCACGGCGCTGAGGGAGACGCAGGGGAGCGCGGTGTCGGGTGCGGCGGCCTCGCGCGTCAAATCGGACTTGCTGATGACGACGACGGCATGCCGCGCGCGCTCCGCCGCGCGGATTATCGCCGCGTCCTCGTCCGTGAGCTCGCGGTTGCCGTCGACGACGGCGATGACAAGCTCGGCCTCATTCATGGCGCGGCGGCTGCGCTCGACACCGAGGCGCTCGACCTCGTCGTCCGTGTCGCGGAGGCCGGCGGTGTCCGTGAGGCGGAGAGTGAGCGCGCCCATGCGCAACTTCTCCTCAATGGTGTCGCGCGTCGTGCCGGGGATTTGGGTGACGATGGCGCGGTCATAGCCCAAGAGCGCATTCAAAAGCGAGCTTTTGCCCGCGTTGGGGCGGCCGATGATGGCCGCGGGGATTCCGCTTCGCATGAGTCGCCCGCGCTCAAAGGTGGCGAGCAGGGCGCGAAGCTGCGCCAAGGCGGCGGCAAGCTCGGCGCGGTAAGCCTCGATGCGAAAGTCCTCGATGTCCTCATCGGGATAATCGAGCACGGCGTGGAAATGCGAGGCGATGTCGGTCAAGAGCTCATATACGCCGTCGGTGCGGCGGCTGACCGCGCCGGAAAGCTGCCCGGCGGCGTTGCGCGCGGCCTCGACGCTCTCGGCGTCGATGATGTCCGCGACGGCCTCGGCGCTCGTCAGCTCCATGCGGCCGGACAAAAACGCGCGCTTGGTGAATTCGCCCGGGCCGGCCTGACGCGCGCCGAGGGCGAAAATCTCCTCCAGCGCGGCACGCAAGACCACGGGCGAGCCGTGGCATTGCAGCTCGGCGGTGTCCTCGCCGGTGTAGCTGTGCCCGGCGCGGCTGACGGTGGCAAGGCAGACGTCCAAAAGCGCGCCGTCGCGCGCGCAAAGCCGCCCGTAAACGAGCTTTCTGTCCTCATTTTCGGACAGGTGCGAGCCGTTTGCGGGGAAAAAGAGGCGGTCGACAATGTCAAAGGTCATGCCGCCGGAGATGCGGATTATGCCGATTGCGGAAACCTGCGCGCCGGTGGCGACGGCGGCAATGGTGTCGTGTGTCATGGCTCAGCCTCCAATTCATCAATGAGCGCCAAAAGCGCAGCGGGGTCGGCGATGCGCCCGTCGGGCGACGCGGCCGCGCCGAAGCCGTACTCGGCGTGGATGAAGGCGCAGCCGGCCTCGCGGGCGCTCTGTTCGTCCAAGGCGGTGTCGCCGACGTAAACGGCGCGCCGAAGACCGTGACGCTCGATGAGCAGGCGGATGTTCTCCGCCTTTTTCAGCCCCGTGTGACCCTCGGTGAGGCAGTCCTTGAAATACGGGGCAAAGCCCGTCAGCTCGAAAAACACCTCGGCGTAATCCGCCTGACAATTGCTGACGAGAAAGAGCGGGGTGCGCGCGGAAAGCGCGGAGAGCATGGCCTCCACGCCGTTGTACACCCGCGCGCCGTGGGCGCGCAAGTACGCAATTTCCCCGTGCATGCACTTTTCGCACAGCGCATACCGCGTCTCGCCGAACGCGGCGAAAAGCCGCTCGGCGATGGCGCGCCCAGTCAGCCCCATGATGGAGCTGATGTCGTCAAGCGTGAAGCGCGCGCCGCCGCCCGCGGCGGCAACGGTTTCATTCCAGCTGGCGGCAATGCCCTCGCGCGAGTCCCATAGTGTGCCGTCAAGGTCAAAAATAATGGCGTCGAATTTCATGGCAAATACCTGAAAAAGCTCCCATGGCGGGAGCTTTTTCATCCTTATTTAATAATCAAAGGCTGGGCTCAGCCGCGCTCGGCTCTCTCGGCGCGGGCGGCGCGGGCGGCCTTTTCGTCAATGCGCTCGGACACGAAGTAGCTCAGCGCCAAAAGGCTGTCGGAGAAGTGGACGTTCTCGACGATGACGGAGCTGTTGGGGGCGGTGAGGTCGACATTGGTGAAGTTCCAAATCGCCTCGATGCCGTTTTCGGTGAGCATGTCCGCGACGGGGATGGCCGCGTCCTTGGGGACGGTGAGCACGGCCACGTCAACGTGATTTTCGCGCAGGTATTCTTCGAGAGTATCCAGCGCGTAAATCGAAACGCCGTTGAACTCGGTGCCGATGAGCTGGGGGTTGATGTCAAACGCGGCGGTCAGGCGGAAGCCCCAAGAGCTGAAGCAGAAATTGTCCATCAGCGCGCGGCCGATGTTGCCCGCGCCGACGAGGACGGCGGTGTACCCCCGGTCAGTGCCGAGGATGGAGGCGATCTGCCCGTGCAGCACCGCGACATTGTACCCGTACCCCTGCTGGCCGAATTCGCCGAAGCAGCTGAAATCCTGGCGGATTTGGGACGGCGTGAGACCGAGCTGCTGGCCAAGCTCAAAGGACGAAATACGGCTGACGCCGCTGTTCATCAGCTCGTCCAGCTTGCGCAGGTAACGCGGCAGGCGGCGGATGACGTTATTTGAAACCTTAATATTCTTCAAAGAAAAACCTCTCCCTTACGTGGAATGCTATTAAATCTTTTTGCCTGTCAAAATACAAACAATACAGCGATTATAGCAATTATACCACACAAATGGAGAGGTTTCAAGGCGGTTTGATAAAAATTATCAAGCCAAGCGGGAACGAAAATTTGTCACTTTTGCCCGAACTCGGTTGCCACGCTCTCGGCGGCCTCTTGGGCGAGGGCGATGAACGGCTCAATGAGCGCGAGATATTCCTCGCCGCTCAGACCGGGGGCGTAGGCGAGCACATCGCCGTTATCGTCGAGCGTGAACACCGCGACGGCCTCATCCTCAAGGCAGACGAGAACGGTGAACTCCTTGCCGTCCGACTCACAGGTGATGACGTCGACGCGCGAGTTATCGGCATTTTCGGGCAGCAGCTTTTTGAGCTTTTCGTCCAGCTCCTGCGGCACGGAGACGACCGGGGGCTTGTCGCCGTCGGGGTTCTCCTGCTCCTTTTCGGCCGGTTCGGGCGGCTGCGGCTCGGCGGCGTGGCCGCCGTCGCCGACGCTGTGCTCTGCGGCGGATTTATCGGCAGGGGGATTCGCCGCGGCGTTGCCGTCGGCGTCGCCGGTTTCCTCGGCGTCGGCATCGGTGAGCAGTGCGGCGCAAAGCTCGGCGGTGTCAATGCCGGTGAGGTTTATGGCGCGGGCGAGGTTTTTGTCGGGTTCTCCCTCGTCAGCGGGCACGGCGGAGGCGAGCGCGGAATTGTCGGCCGGGGCGGCGCTGTTGTCAACGTCGGGCGTGGCCGTGGGTTCGGGCGTCGCAGTGGGGGTCGGCGTGGCCGTGGGTTCGGGCGTGGGCTGCGCCGTCGGCTCTGCCGTGGGGGGCACTGTCGGCTCAACGGCGGACTCGGCGACGGGCGCTGTGGCTTCAGCCGGGGCGGGCGCCGCGGTCGGCACGGGTGTGGGTGTCGGCGTGGGCGCGGGCGTGGCCGTCGGCGTGGGGGTCGGCGTGGCCGTCGGCGTCGGGGTCGGTGCTACCGTGGGCGCGGGGGTCGCGGTGGGGGCAAGGGTCGGCGTGGGCGTCACGTTGGGTGTGAAGTCCGGGAACACCACGGGCGCTGTCGGCGCGGCGGCCTTTTGCACGCCGCTGCCGCTCTTTTCGGGCACGTAGCCGTAATTCTCGCTGTCGGGAATGGTGGGCACGGTGTAGCTCTGCACGGGCGGCACCGTCGCCGCCGGGGTGGGCGCGGGAGTGGGCGTGGGCGCGGTGACGGAGGCGGCGGCCTCCTCCACGGCGGACTGAGTGCCCGAAGTGATGAGGCTGGCGCGGCTTTCATAGATGGCCGCGTCGGTTTTGCGGTTGTTGACAACCGCCACGCCGCCGACCGCCGCCACGACAAGCGCGACGCATGCGGCCGCCGCGATGAGGTTTTTCATCGGGCGGGAAAGGCGGCTGCCCTTTCCGTTTTTGCGCACTATTTCGGCGCGGCGAAGCTGCGCCATGATGTTATCTGTTAAATCCTCCGGAGGGTCGACCAGGTCGGAGGCAACGGTGTCTGACAGGGCGGAAAACGCTTGATACATTGCCGTGCATTCGCGGCAAGTGCCAAGGTGCTCCGCCAGGGCGGCGCGCTCATCTCTGGACAAGTCCTCGTCCAGCATGCGGCTTATTAGCTCTTGATAAAATTCGCATCCGCTCATGACAGATCACCTCCTCTCTCTTTGCTTGACGAGACAAAATCGGGAATGTTCCCGTCTTTTATTAAAAACGAGCATAATTTTTTCCTCGCTCTGAAAATGCGTGATTTGACCGTCCCGGCCTCAAGACCCAAGACCTCTGCAATTTCGTCATAGCTCAGCCCCTGAATCTCGCGCAGGAGCAGGATCTCCCGGTGGTCGTCCGGCAGGGCGGCGAGGCCGCGGCGCACGGCGTCGCGCGTCAGGCCGCGCTCAAGCACAAGCTCCGGCGAGCTGCTTTCATCGGCGATGTCGAGCTCGACCTCCTCGCCGTCGTCGTTCTCAACCGAGAGCGAAACCGTTGGCTTGCGGTTTTTCGAGCGGAGAAAATCGAGGCAGACGTTTGACACGATGCGATATAGCCACACGGAGAACTTGCTGTCGCCGCGAAAGGCGCTGAGCGAGTTATACGCCTTGATAAAGGCCTCCTGCGACATGTCATAAGCGTCCTCGCTGTTGCCGGTCATGCGCAGTGCGAGGTTATACACGTTTTTCTCATACTCCTTGACCAGCGCCTCATAAGCATTCACGTCTCCGTCAAGGACGGCCTGAATCACAGCGGCCTCCTGTTCACGCGTCATAGGATACCCCCCTTTTTTGAAGGTGTTCTAATTTATACATACAAAAAAATGTCGCGTTCTTATTTCAAGTCGCGCTTGATGTCCGACACTATGCGGCGGACGTCGTCAAGCGTCTCCACATGCACAAGCTGATTGCGGTAATATGCGGCGTAGGGCACACCGTGGAGATACCACGGGAGGTGATGCCGCGCTTCGAGGCAGGCCGCGCGCTCACCGGCGCGCTCGCTCAACGCCTCAATCTGCGCCACGGCCACGTCCATACGCTCGGCAAGCACCGGCAGCTCCGGCACGGGCTGCCCCGCGATGGCGGCGTTGCCCTGCTCGAAAAGCCACGGGTTGCCGAACGCACCGCGCCCGACCATGGCAAGGTCGCACCCGGTATAGCGCAGGATGTGCGCCGCGTCCTCGGCGGAGAATATGTCTCCGTTTGCAGTGACCGGGATTTTGACCGCGTTTTTCACCTCGCGTATTATATCCCAATCGGCGCGGCCGGAGTACATCTGCACGCGCGTGCGCCCGTGCACGGCGATTGCCGCCGCGCCCGCGCTCTCACAGATTTTCGCCATTTCCACCGCGTTCACGCTGCCGCCGTCCCAGCCCTTGCGGAATTTGACCGTGACGGGCGCTTTCACCGCGCGGCAAACGCTTTCGACAATCTGCCCGGCAAGCTCCGGCGTTTTCATCAGCGCCGAGCCGTCACCGGATTTGACGACCTTGCCCACGGGGCAGCCCATGTTGATGTCCAATATATCCGCGCCGGATATCTCCAGCGCCATTGCCGCCGCCTCGGCCATGATCTCCGGCTCGTGGCCGAAAATCTGCGCGGCACAGGGGTGCTCATGGTCGGGGATATACAAAAGCGAGCGGGTTTTTTCGTCTTTATAGCATAGTGCCTTCGCGCTGACCATCTCGGTGGTGGTCAGAGCCGCGCCGTGCTCACGGCAGACGGCGCGAAACGCGAAATCCGTCACGCCCGCCATCGGCGCGAGCACCAGCTTGCCGTCAAGCGCAATGTTGCCGATTTTCACCATGTCATGTCAAGGCCGACCGGGCAGTGGTCAGAGCCCATTACCTCCGGGAATATGTACGCGTCCTTTATCTCGCCGCGAACGCGCTCGGACACGACGAAATAGTCAATGCGCCAGCCGACGTTCCTCTCGCGCGCCTTCATGCGATAGCTCCACCAAGAGTAAGCATCCGTCCGGTCGGGGTATAGCGCGCGGAAGGTGTCGACAAAGCCGGCGGACAAAAGCTCGGTGAACTTGCCGCGCTCTTCATACGAAAAGCCGGGCTTGCCGATGTTCGGCTTGGGGTTTTTCAGGTCGATTTCCTCGTGCGCCACATTCATGTCCCCGCAGATGACGACGGGCTTGGTCTTGTCAAGCTCGGTGAGGTATTCGCGGAATGCGTCCTCCCAGCTCATGCGGTAATCAAGGCGTTTCAGCTCATCCTGCGCGTTGGGCGTGTAGACGCACACGAGGTAAAACCCCTCGTATTCCAGCGTGATCACGCGCCCCTCGGTGCAGTGCTCGGC
>CAZXVA010000082.1:0-6757 GCA_964644305.1 uncultured Oscillospiraceae bacterium | reverse complement strand
ATTATAAATAATATTAAATAATATTTATCTCGATGCAGCTGCCCTCGCCGAACTCCTCTTCCATGCTGCGCTTGTACTCGGCAAAGAAATCAATCGGCATCAGCGCCTGGACGCATCCGGCGAAGCCGCCGCCGTGGACGCGCCACGCGCCCTTGCCCTCCAGCAGTCTGCGGCTCAGCTCCAGCCCTTGGGCGAGCTTGGTGTCGCCGGTGGCGGAGGTGATGATGTTGTTCAAAAGCTGTTCGGACGAGCGCCCGGATTGGTTCATCAGGCGCATGTAGCTCTCGCCGTCACCGGCCTTGAGCGCGTCGCGCATCTTGGGCACGCGGTCGTTTTCCTCGAAAAAGTGCATTGCGCGGCGGACGGGGCGGTTTGCCGGGTCCCAGCCCTTGCTGTAAAAGTCCTTCGGGTCGACGTCGCCCAAAACGCCCTTGTCGAAAAAGTTGGCAATGTACACCATGTCGGCGGGGATGCGGGCATAAGAGGTGTCAAGCCCGGTGTGGCTGCCGCCGGTGTTGGTCAGGCACATGGTCAGCCCCATGGTCGTGAAGTTGGCCTTAATAGGCTCGATTTCGCCGGTTTTGGGGTCGGCGTAAACCGTGTGCCCCATGGCGCTGGCAAGCTGGCTCATCATGCCGCAGGGCTTGCCGAAAAACTTGTTTTCCGCCTGCTGGCCGATGCGCGCGAGCACCACGGGCTGCACCTCGCCGTTGTTGAAAAGCTCACTGAGCATGCGCCCCGCCAGCACCGAAAACGCTGCCGACGAGCTCAGCCCCGAGCCGGAAGAGAGCGTGGTGCGCACACGCGCGTCAAACCCGCCCACGTTCAGCCCCAGCTCCTTGAAGCCCGCCACCACGCCGCGCACAAGCGACTTGGGCGTGCCGAACTCCGTGGTGCGCACGGCGAGATGGTTGAGGTTCACCTCGAAGGGCTTGAAGCCCTCCGACTGAATGCGAATCATCCCCGTGCCGTTTTCCTCGCACGTGGCATAGTGACCGAAATGCACCGCCGAGGCGAGCATTCTGCCGTTTTGATGGTCTGTATGGTTGCCGGCAAGCTCCGTCCTGCCGGGGACGAAAATCTGTTTTTTCATATTATATCCGACCCTTTTCCGCCGCGGTGCGGCGTGATTCAAACCCCAATCTTCTACGTATATCAGAATACCCCAAACTGTCCGCAAAGTCAATCAAAAGCGGCTTGACTATGACAATGTTTTTGCACATTTCACAAATCTCTTGCGTTTGTTTCGTGCAGAAGCTATAATAAGTTTGCAGGGACTTAACGCCCCGCCTAAAGCACATTGAATCCATACCGACAAATCGGAGGAACGAATATGAAAAGTGCCAACGGCATCAACCTCACCATGCTCTGCGATTTCTATGAGCTGACGATGGGCAACGGCTATTTCGTCAGCGGCAGGCAGGACGAAATCACGTATTTTGACGTGTTTTTCCGCTCAGTGCCGGACGGCGGTGGCTTCGCCGTGGCGGCGGGGCTGGAGCAGATTATCGACTATGTCAAGAATCTGCACTTCACGGACGATGACATTGCCTATCTCCGCTCGCGCGGGATGTTCGACGAGGGCTTTTTGGCGTATCTGCGCGATTTCAAGTTCACGGGCGATATATGGGCCGTGCCGGAGGGGACGCCGATTTTCCCCATGGAGCCGGTGATAACCGTCCGCGCCCCGGCCATTCAGGCTCAGCTTTTGGAGACGTACATGCTCCTTGAATTCAACCACCAAAGCCTTATCGCCACCAAGGCCAACCGCGTTTGCCGCGCCGCCGACGGGCGCGCGGTGCTGGAGTTCGGCTCGCGCCGGGCGCAGGGCATTGCGGGCGCGGTCGTGGGCGCGCGCGCCGCGTTCATCGGCGGCTGCGCCGGGACGGCCTGCACAGTGTCCGACACGCTTTACGGCGTGCCCGCCGCGGGCACGATGGCGCACTCATGGGTGCAGATGTTTGAAAGCGAGTATGACGCGTTCACGGCCTATTGCCGCGCCTACCCCACCAACGCCGTGCTCTTGGTGGACACGTATAACACGCTCAAATCCGGCGTCCCGAACGCGATTCGCGCGTTCAACGAGGTGCTCAAGCCCCTCGGCATCACCAAGTGCGGCATCCGCCTCGACTCCGGCGACATGGCGTATCTGACCCAGCGCGCCCGCGCCATGCTCGATGAGGCCGGCTGGACGGGCTGCACCATCACGGTCTCAAACTCCCTTGATGAGCGCCTCATCTCCGAGCTTTTGCGCCAAAACGCGAAGATTGACTCCTTCGGCGTCGGCGAGCGGCTGATAACCTCGTCCTCCACGCCGGTGTTCGGCGGCGTGTACAAGCTCTGCGCCGTTGAAGACGGCGCGGGCGGCGTCATCCCCAAGATAAAGGTCAGCGAAAACGTCGGCAAAATCACGAACCCCGGCTTCAAAAAGGTCTACCGCCTTTATAACCGCGAAACCGGCATGGCCGAGGCGGATTATATCTGTCTGCGCGACGAGGTCATTGACGACACCAAACCCCTTGAGCTGTGCGACCCCGACGCACGCTGGAAGCGCAAAACCTTCACCGACTTCCGCGCAGAGGAGCTGCAAAAGCCCATCTTCCGCGCGGGCGAGCTGGTGTACGCCGAGCCGAGCCTGAAAGAGATCAAAACCCACTGCGCCTATTCCGTCAGCACCCTTTGGCCGGAGGTCAAGCGCTTTGACAACCCGCATCGTTACTACGTTGACCTTTCCCCGAAGCTCATGGAGCTGAAAGACAGCATGCTCGCGGAGTTCTCCCGCCGCGGCGAGGCGGCAACTGGCATTTGACAAAACCGCGATTTGCCTGTATTATAGGTGCTTGTAATAATCTATATTGAGGTACGCATATGTTAGACAGTGAAATCTACGGGCTTATTGTTGCCCTCGGCATACTTTTGGCCATGTTTTTCGTGGGCGTGTTTTGCGTGACGGTGAATGTGGACAATCTGCGTCTGCGCCGCCAATATAAAGACGACGACTCCATGGCCGAATACGTCAAGAAAGAGACGATGAAGGGTCTCGCGCTCATCATAATCGAGCTCGCCCTCGCCGCCGCCCTCCTCCTCGTCAAAGCCACGCTTTTCAATTGAAAGCAAGCAGTATAACACACCACCCCGTCGACCCGGCGGGGTGGTGATTTTCATATTTGTTTGTCCTTGCCTCTCCTCACACGCCGTCCAAGCTCTTCATCCGCTTTTTTCTCAAGCGCCACTCACCGGCAGCAGCCACGCCACGCCCTTGACAATCACCTGCGCCGGGTTTATCATCAATTCGAGCCGGCGCCGCCACGGCGTGACAGGATTTTTCCCACACCTACTATATAATTATAGCTGAATAATCACAGGGAACAAAATACCCCATAACACAGTCATAAAGATATTCACGGATTTCTCATATTTATGTGTTAAAATCACACCATCAAGATGAAAGGAACGACGTTTTCATGAAAAAGCTCAAAGCCCTGTGCGCGCTTGTCGCGTGCGCCCTGCTCGTCTCCCTTGCCATGCCCGCCGCCTTCGCCGACGGCTCAGACGCGGGCGAGACCCTCATCGCCATTGACGAGGCCGTCACCGTCGCCGTGGGCGAGACGTATTATAACAACGGCGACATCGCCTTCAATAACGGCGGCACGGTCTTCAACAACGGCGGAACCGTGTTCAATAACGGCGGCGTGGTGTTCAACAACGAAGGCGTCGTTTATAATAACGGCGGCACGGTGTACAACAATTCCGGCACGGTGCACAATAACGCCGGTCATGTCGAGGATAACTCCGTCGCGGCCGCCGCCGTCACCGGCGCGGGTAAGCTCAGCGACAGCGCGGATAAATCCGACAAGTCGGACAAGGCCGAAAAAGTCGAGAAAAGCGAATACACCGTCACCTTTGCGGGCGATTACATGCGCTTTATCGACATTGAGGGTGTGAGCGACGTCGGCGCGCTGACCGTCACTGCCGACGACAAGGTCAAGATTACCCCCAAGGACGGCGTGACCCTGACCGACGCCGTGACAACGGCGGGCGCATGCACCGTGGACGATGAGGGCGTCATCACCCTCCAAAAGGTCGACCGCGACGGGACGCTGACCCTCAAGTTCAAGCTCGACGCGCCCACGGTCACCCCCGACGCGGGCGCTTACGGCGATGACGTGCTCGTCACCCTCGCCGCCCCCTATAAAAACGCGAAAATATACTATACCCTCGACGGCACCGCCCCCACCACCGGCAGCACACCCTACACCCTGCCCTTTGAAATCGACAGCAGCTGCGTCCTGAAGGCCATTGCCACGGCGGAATACGCCGCGCCCAGTGACGAAACCGAGGCGAATTACAGCTTCCCCGTCGTGCTCGATGTGGACTTCGGCACGGCGCAGGCGGGTTATAAATCCGTCGCGGCCAAGGCCGTCACGGTCAAAAACACCGGACTCGGCGCGCTGAAAATCACCGGCGCGGCACTCGCCGGCGACGACAAGGACTCTTTCACCCTCTCCACCGAGAAGGGCGGCACCGTCGCCACCGGGCAGAGCAACACCAAGACCTGGACCGTCGCCCCCAAGACCGGCCTTGCCGCGGGCGAGTATGAGGCCGAGGTCGTCTTCACCCTCGACTCCGGCGACACCATAGACGCCGATGTCTCCTTCACCGTCAAAGCCCCTGCGGCCAAGAAAGCTTAAAGAATTTTAAGCATACCCACCCGACCCCATATTATTTCATGGGGTCGGGCTTCTTTTTGACACATGTCGTGGGTTTGTATAGAAAAACTTTGCACAAAATGCCGCAATTTGCATAATGTTATCATTGATTTATTCTGGGAAATAAGTTATAATGTAGTTAATCTTGTGTAAATGATTGACGCACGAGAAAGCATCTACACGTCACCATTTATAAATAAGAAAGGAAGCGAAGTTTTTGAACGAAAAGTACAATGCATTGTTCACCCCGTGGAAGATAGGCAACGTGGAGATACCCAACCGTATCGTCCAGTGCTCTATGGGCGGCACTTCCCTCTTTGGTTGGCTTGAGCCTAACCATTTCGACAAGGAAGCCGCATACTTCCTCCTCAACCGCGCCAAGGACGGCGTCGGTCTCATTCTCCCCGGCATGCAGTGTGTCCGCGACACCATGGGCATCCCCGGCAGAAAGTGGCTCTATCAGAACGACAAGATGTTCAAAGAGCTCAAGCCCTACATGGAAGAGTTCCACAAGACCGGTTCCAAGCTCTTCATTCAGCTGGCCGCCGGCTTCGGCCGCTCCATGGCCATCAACGGCTGGATGACCGTTCTTGCCAAGAACGACCTCCTCAACAAGCTCGCCTCCCCCATCGTTGACGTTCAGTACTGCTGCGCGTCCGCATCCGCCACTCCCAACCGCTGGGCAGAGGACGTCAAGTCCCGTCCCATGACCAAGGCCGAGATCCACGAGATGGTCGAAGCCTTCGGTAAGACCGCCAAGCGTCTGCGTGAGGCCGGTGTTGACGGCGTTGAAATCCACGCTGTTCACGAGGGCTACCTGCTTGACCAGTTCACCATGAAGAACTGGAACTTCCGTACCGACGAGTACGGCGGATCTTTCGAGAACCGCTTCCGCTTCCCCGTTGAGGTCGTGCAGTGCATCAAGAAGTACGCCGGCGAAGACTTCCCTGTCTCCCTGCGTTACTCTGTTGTCTCCAAGACCAAGGATTGGGGCAAGGGCGCAATGCCTTACGAGACCGACTTTGTCGAGTTCGGCCGTGACATGGAAGAGTCCGAAAAGGCCATCAAGTACCTCGGCGACATGGGTTACGACATGTTCAACTGCGACAACGGTACTTACGACGCCTGGTACTGGGCTCACCCGCCTCAGTACATGCCCGACAACTGCAACCTCGAGTACGTCGAGCACATCAAGAAGTTCACCGACAAGCCCGTCGTCTGCGCAGGCCGTATGGATCCTGTTAAGGCAGCCGAGGAGATCGCCGCCGGTCGTCTTGACGCAGTTGCAATCGCACGTCAGAACCTTGTTGACCATGACTGGATCCACAAGATCAAAGAGGGTCGCGAGGACGATATTAAGCCCTGCATCCGCTGCCACAACGGCTGCTTCAACTTTGCTAAGTACAAGGGCACTTCCAACCTCCAGTCTCTCAATGACTCCCTGCACCTTGCCCGCTGCGCTCTGAACCCGACCACCATGCAGCACAACAAGTACAAGATCGTCCCCACCAAGTCTCCCAAGAAGGTCGCCATCATCGGCGGCGGTATCGGCGGCATGGAGTGCGCTCTTGTCCTCAAGCAGCGCGGCCACATCCCCACCATCTTCGAGAAGGAAAGCGAGCTGGGCGGCCTGTTCCTCACTGCTTCCGCAATGACCTTCAAAGAGAACGACAAGGAACTCATCCGCTGGTATCTCAAGGAGATCGAGCGTGAGAAGATCGACGTGCGCCTCAACACCGAAGTCACCGACCTCGGCACTGTCGGCGGTTACGACGAAGTCATCGTCGCCACCGGTTCTGTCCCCAGAACCATGCCCGGCATCAAGGGCTTTGAGAAGACCCTCACCTTCACCCAGGTTCTCAGAGAAAAGGCTGACGTGGGCGATAAGGTCCTCTTCCTCGGCGGCGGCCAGTCCTCCTGCGAGGCGGCTTATGACCTCCTGCTCAACTTCGGCAAGCACCCCATCATCGTCGAGTACGGCAACGACCTCGTTGCGGCTCAGGCGACCTGCCTTGCCAACACCTCCTTCCTGCGTGACGCTATGGAGT
>CAZXVA010000081.1:0-6798 GCA_964644305.1 uncultured Oscillospiraceae bacterium | reverse complement strand
ATACGCATTCACCAATAGCAATAGAATTTTGCGAAAATATCAAAGAATTTTTGTGACATTCCCCCAGCGAGTGGATTTGTGTGGGGGCGGGCAGATTCAGCACGTTATCGGCGCACGTGTACGATTGAGCTGTTACCATTTTACTAATAACGGAATGATTTGTCAATCTTTTCATTGGCTGTTTTTGCATGTTTTTAACGCAGCGATGTTCTAAAAGGGGTGTCGGCGCGAAAACTACTTAAAATAGACGTTGTTCCACCTGCTTTTGAGGTCAAACGGTTGCTATTTTTTCGGTGATATGATATAATATACTGATATTAGTGATATTGTGCCTTATTGCGATACTGTGGGTTGAAACCGTTAGCTTTGACTGGTGCAGAGGTTAACCGACATGGATTTTATAAAAACCAAGCTCGACGGTGTGGTCATCGTCAAGCCCCGTGTGTTTGGGGATAACCGCGGCTTTTTCATGGAGAGCTGGTCGGCGCGCGCCTTTGAGGAGGCCGGGCTGCACTATAACTTCGTTCAGGACAACCACTCGTCCTCAACCGTCAAGGGCACTCTGCGCGGCATTCACTGCCAGCGCGGCGACGCGGCGCAGGCCAAGCTCGTGCGCTGTGTGCGCGGGGCGGTGCTGGACGTGGCGGTTGACCTCAGACCGAGCAGCGCGACCTACAAGCAGTGGGTCGGGGTTGAGCTGTCCGAGGAGAACAAGCAGCAGCTTCTCATCCCGCGCGGCTTCGGCCACGGCTTCGTCACCCTGACGGATAATGTGGAGTTCTTGTACAAGGCGGACAACCCCTACGCCCCCGCCGAGGAGGTCGGCATACTCTGGTGCGACGAGGAGCTTGGCATCGACTGGGGTGTCGACGCGCCGATTCTTTCCGCGAAGGACAAAATAAACCCGCGTCTGTGCGACGTGGTGACCGGATTTGAGGAGTGGTAAGGCAATGAAAATGATAATCACCGGCGGCGCCGGATTTATAGGCAGCAACTTCGTTTTCTACATGAAAAAGCAGCACCCGGACTATGACCTTGTGTGCGTGGATAAGCTCACCTACGCGGGCAATCTCGAAACACTCGCCCCCGTGATGAACGACCCAAAGTTCAAATTCGTCAAGGCGGACATCGCCGACCGCAAGGCGGTGTATGACCTCTTTGAGGCGGAAAAGCCCGACGTTGTCGTCAACTTCGCGGCGGAAAGCCACGTCGACCGCTCCATCGAGACGCCGTCGATTTTCCTTGAAACCAACGTCATGGGCACGCAGGTCTTGCTCGACGCGTGCCGCAAGTATGGCATCAAACGCTATCATCAGGTCTCCACCGATGAGGTTTACGGCGACCTGCCGCTTGACCGCCCCGACCTTTTCTTCACCGAAAAGACCCCGCTGCACACCTCCAGCCCGTACTCGGCCTCCAAGGCCTCGGCGGATCTGCTGTGCAACGCGTACCACCGCACCTACGGCCTGCCCATCACGATCAGCCGCTGCTCGAACAACTACGGCCCGTATCAGTTCCCCGAGAAACTGATTCCGCTGATGATTGCAAACTCCCTCGCGGACAAGCCGCTGCCGGTGTACGGCGAGGGGCTGAACGTGCGCGACTGGCTGTACGTGGAGGATCACTGCGCGGCCATCGACCTCATTTTGCTCGGCGGCAAAGAGGGTCAGGTGTACAACATCGGCGGGCACAATGAGATGCGCAACATCGACATTGTCAAGCTCATTCTCCGCGCGCTCGACAAGCCCGAAAGCCTCATCACCCACGTCACCGACCGCAAGGGGCACGATATGCGTTACGCCATCGACCCGACGTTCATCCACAACGAGCTGGGCTGGCTGCCGGAGACGAAGTTTGAAAACGGTATCCAGAGAACTATCGAGTGGTATCTCGCGAACAAGCCCTGGTGGGAGAATATAGTAAACGGAGAGTACCGCAACTACTATGAAAGAATGTACGGCAACAGATAAGCCGAGGATTGCGGTGCTGATGGCAACGTACAACCCGCGCCTGGACTGGCTGCGCGAGCAGCTTTTGAGCCTCAACGCGCAGGATTATCCCAACCTTGTGCTGCATATATGCGACGACTGCTCGCCCAAAGTCGCCTTTGAGGACATTGAGCGCTGCGTCACGGAGTGCATAAGCGCGTTTGAGTTCACGCTTGAGCGAAACGAGGAGAATCTCGGCTCGAATCTCACGTTTGAGCGCCTGACGCGCGAATGTGCGGACGGTGAGTATTTTGCCTACTGCGATCAGGACGACGTATGGCACGAAAACAAGCTCAGCACCCTGCAAGCGGCGATTGAGCGCGAGGGCGCGCTCCTCGTGTGCTCGGATATGTGCGTGATAGACGGCGAGGGCAGGAAAACGGCGAACAGCATGACCGAGGTTCGGCGGAGACATGTTTTCCGCTCCGGCACGGGACTGGCCGAGAAGCTTCTTGTCAGCAACTGGGTCACGGGGTGCACGATGCTCGTGCGCACCGATGCGGCCAAGGCCGCCGTGCCCTTTTGCCCGCACATGGTGCATGACCAGTACATCGCGCTTGTCTGCGCCGAACGCGGCAAGATAGTTTCCCTGCCCGATTCGCTGATAGACTATCGCATTCACGGGGCGAATCAGACCTCCACGCTCTCCGGAGTCACCGACAAGGCGAGCTATCTTGAGGTGCGCATAGAAAAAATGCAGCAGCGCATGAACTGGCTGCGGGATAATCTGCCCTGCGGCGAGGCCACGCGCGCCGTCATTGAGGACGGCATACGCTGGGTGAATGCACGCCGTGAGCATTGGCTGCATCGGGGCGGCGCGGCGGTGGTTTATAAATACCGGCGCTTCAGCAAGTATGCCTCCGTTTTTGAGCTTGTGACGGTGCACTGCCCGGAGTGGCTTTTCCGATTTGCCGTCGGGCTTGTAAAATCCGATAAATTGTGAGGACAGTATGAAAGTTTTTATCACCGGAGTGTCCGGCCAACTCGGCCACGATGTGGCAGAGATTTTGGCCGCGCGCGGAATTGAATACATGGGCGTGAGCTCAAAAGAGCTGAATATTTGCGACAAGGACGCGGTTTTCACCATGCTTGACGGGTACAAGCCGGACGCGGTCATCCACTGCGCGGCGTACACCAAGGTCGATCTTGCCGAGAGCGAGCCGGAGAAGTGCTGGAGCGTCAATGTGGACGGCACGCGCAACATCGCCGAGGTCTGCCGCAAGCTGGGCGCAAAAATGGTGTACATCTCGACGGATTACGTCTTTCCCGGCGAGGGCGACAGACCATACGAGGTCGATGACCCCACCCGCCCGCTGAACACCTACGGGCGCACCAAGCTCGCCGGTGAGCTTGCGGTGCAGAGCATGACTGACAGGCATTTCATTGTCCGCACTTCGTGGGTCATCGGCGTGAACGGCAACAACTTTGTCAAGACCATGCTGCGCCTTGCCGAAACGCACGACGAGCTGAGCGTGGTGTGCGATCAAATCGGCTCGCCCACCTTCACCTCTGACCTCGCGCCGCTTTTGTGCGACATGATAATGACGGAAAAATACGGCGTGTACCACGCCACAAACGAAGGCACATGCTCATGGGCAGAGCTGGCCGAAGAGGTATTCCGCCTCGCTGGGAAAAATGTCCGTGTCAAGCATGTGACCACGGAAGAGTACGGTGCAAAAGCTTGGCGCCCGAAAAATTCGAGACTGAGCAAAGAAAAACTTAGCGAAAACGGGTTTGAAAGGCTGCCGGAGTGGAACGACGCGCTGGCGGGGTATGCAGGAAGTGCTTGAGAGGCGAGCCAATATTGAAAATATGTTTTTATTTACCTTCTGCCAATGACCCGTCGGCGTTGCTGTGCGGGTATGAACAGTTGCTCTTCTTGGCAAATAAAGGGCTAATAGAACTAAAGACAATTACGCATGCAAGCAATATCCCCGATGCGGTATTACATGGTGCTTATGCGAACTGAGACACATAATAAAAGAACATACATAATACCCCGAGGTTAATCTATGATACACACACTCAAAAAACATCAATTTTTATTGGAAGAGCTGATAAGGCGTGACTTTATCACAAAGTACAAGGGCACGGCGCTCGGCATGGCGTGGAGTGTTTTGAACCCACTGCTGACGCTGCTCATAATGCGCGTGGTGTTCACGCACTTTTTCGGCACTTCGATTGAGCATTACACAACCTATCTATTCTGCGGCAACATCATATTTTCGTTTTTCAACGAATCTACCTCGCAGGGTATGCTTTCGCTGCTGCACAATGCTTCAATATTCACCAAGGTCAATGTGCCGAAGTACCTTTTCATCCTTTCGCGCACTTGCCAGACCTTTATCAACTTCTTGCTGACACTCATAGTGTTTTTTGTGCTCTGCCTTTTTGACCGCGTCACCTTTACGTGGAAGTTTGCCACGCTTATTTACCCCGTGCTCATGCTGCTGATATTCAACCTAGGCGTGGGGCTGGTTCTGTCGGCGCTGCACGTGTTTTTCCGCGATATGCAATACCTTTGGGGTGTGTTTACCCAGCTTTTGATGTACGTTTCCGCTATATTTTACTCCATTGAAACGTTCCCGGAAACGGTGCAAAACCTGTTTCTCATCAACCCGGTATATCTCTTCATCCGCTATTTCCGCAAGGTGGTCATTGACGGGGCAATCCCGACGGTGTGGTTTCACCTGCTGATGGCGTTTTATGCTTTCTTCTTCCTCGGCCTCGGCGCGTGGATTTACAAGAAGTATAACCACGAGTTCCTTTACTATGTCTGACGGAGGTGCGCGATGATTGCTTTAGAGTTGAACAATGTCTCCATCAGATACAAGCTCGGTGACTTCAAGGATATTGGGCTGAAAGAATTTGTCATGCGCAAGATTCAGGGCAGATACCACGTCGTTGAATTCTGGGCGGACAAGGATATTACCTTCAAGCTGGAAAAGGGTGACCTTCTCGGCATTATCGGCACAAACGGCGCAGGCAAATCCACGCTGCTCAAGGCCATTGCAGGGATAATGATGCCCACTTACGGCACGGTGAAAAGCGTGGGCAACATCTCCGCCCTGCTGGAGCTTGCCAGCGGCTTTGACGGCGAGCTGACCGTCAAGGAAAATGCGTATCTGCGTGGCGCAATGCTGGGCTACACGCGCAAATTCATGAATGAGCGCTACGACGAGATAATCGAGTTTGCCGAGCTGCAAAACTTTCAAGACAGACCCTTTAAGCAGCTTTCCTCCGGCATGCAGAGCCGCCTCGCGTTTTCCATTGCCAGCCTCGTTGACCCGGATATTCTGATACTCGATGAGGTGCTTTCCGTCGGCGACGGCGCATTTGCCGAAAAAAGCGCAAATCGTATGCACGAGCTGATAAACAGCGGCGCGACCACCATACTCGTTTCGCACTCCATCAAGCAAGTGCGCGAGCTGTGCAACAAGGTGCTGTGGCTCGACCATGGGCGGCAAATCGACTTCGGCGAGACGCAGGCAATCTGCGACAGATACGAAGACTATTTGAACGGGAAAATCACTATATAACATCGCTTTTCCGAATCTCCCGGCCGACAACGCGGGTGATTTGAAATCAGAGCACTAATCAAGCATCGGAGAGGGCATTGGAATATGCGCACTGCTGAAAACCACAGACTTCTTATAACTGCCTCGACATTCGGGCACATACGCAATTTCCATTTGCCGTACATTGAGCGCTTTGCGTCGCGCGGCTGGACGGTGGATGTCGCCTGCGGCGGGGAGAAGCGCGAAATTCCCTGCGCGGGCAGACTCATCGAACTGCCCTTTGAAAAAAGCTTCTCTTCGTCGGCCAATTTCCGCGCCGCGGCGATTCTTCGCCGCGAAATACGCGCAAACGGCTACGACCTTATTATAACTCACACCTCGCTTGCCGCGTTTTTCACGCGGCTTGCCGTGTGCGGCCTGAAGCCGCGCCCCAAGCTGGTTGACGTCATGCACGGCTACCTTTTCGACGACACCACCGGCGCTATAAAGTCCGGGATTCTCAAGGCCGCCGAGCTGTTTTGCGCGCGCGAAACGGACTTGCTGCTCGTGATGAACGAGTATGACCGCCGCTGGGCAAATGCGCATCGGGTTGCCGGGCGCATCGGAATGATTCCCGGCATGGGGTTGAATCCCGCACGCATGGCAGCGAGCACTCCGCGTGAAAAAATGCGCGCCGAGCTTGGCCTCAAGGACGGCGATTTCGCGCTTTTTTACGCCGCCGAGTTTTCCTCGCGGAAAAATCAGGCATTTTTGATTGAGGCTATGCCGAGGCTTGACGAGAATGTGAAGCTTATTCTCGCAGGGCGGGGCGAGCGTCAGGAGGAGTGCAAAAACCTCGCGCACTCTCTCGGCGTCGCCGAGCGTGTGCTGTTTCTCGGCCAAGTCCCGAATGTGCCGGACTATCTCTCGGCGTCGGACGCAGCCATCACTGCCTCGCGTTCAGAGGGCTTGCCGTTTAACGTGCTGGAGGCGCTGTACATGGGCTTGCCCGTGGCCGCGACGAGCACCAAAGGGCACGACGATCTCATCCGCACCGGTGAAAACGGCATTTTGTTCCCGCAAAACGACCTTGATGCCTGCGTCGCCGCGATAAACACGCTGAAAAATGATCCCGAATTCCGCACCCGCATGTCCTCGGCGGCAAAGCAGAGCACTGAGCCGTATCTCCTGCCAAATGTGCTGGAGAAGGTCATGGACGCGTATTTGAGCGTACTGGATTAGGCGTACATACCCACACACCACCCAAGCACCGGGGCAAATGCCCCGGTGCTTATCTATGTCCTCTTGCGTGT
>CAZXVA010000080.1:0-6800 GCA_964644305.1 uncultured Oscillospiraceae bacterium | reverse complement strand
CTTGATTCTTGCGTCAGCAGCCATATTTTCGGCACCTCCTATTTTATTTACTCGGGCAAGCCGAGCATTGCCTCCCTGTGACCGACGAGCCGCCCCGCCGCATTTTCAAAAAAGCGCACGAAAACTGACCTCTCAGTCGACAGGTAATTCATAATATAGCACAGCTTGACCGCCGCGTCAAGGCATTTTTTGCGCGTTTTCCGCGCTTTTTTCAATCTTTTTCGCCGCGCGCCCTTGCGGGACGCGCTTACCCCGTCCCCCTCATTCACCCGGCGCATGCCATGACGCATATTATAATAGGAAACTTGATTATCGGGAGCGACGACATGCACTCTGAACATATCCTTTCCCACATCACCCTCCCCGACGACACGCGCGGCGCGCTTTCGCGCGCGGTGAGTGTTCAAGTCCCCGCGTCGGTTGAGGAGCTGGCGTCGCTCGCCGCCGGAGGCGGCGAGCGATTGAACGTCCGCTATGCCGTACCGGGGCGCGGCGAGGTCTGCGAGGCGGAGGTGTGCCGCTGCAAAAACGGCATATCCGTCAACTTCCCCGAGGCGTACATGCGCCGGCGCGACGGCGCGTGCATGCGCATCGGCGACAACCTGCCCACCGACAAGCCGCGCTTCTGCGACAGCTTCGGCTACCCGTTTTCCGACCTCCGCGCCGAAACGCTCGACTGGCTCTCCCGGCAAGAGCTCATTCTCCTGCCCTTCACCGCCGGGGGCGCACACGCCCTGCCCTGCCTTGCAATCTGCCCGAAAAACGCCGCGTTTTTCGCGCTTTCCTTTGCCCTGATGCACCGCCCGCTCCCGTCCCGCGCCCTGCGGGACGCTTTCGCACCCCGCGCCATATTCTACGTCGCCCCGCCCTTTCGCCACACTCACTTTTCCGGGCGGCAAATCGTGGTGCACTGCCGGGGCGAGAGCGTGCACGAGGTGTTCGCCTACAACCTCTACCCCGGGCCGTCTGCCAAGAAGGGCGTGTTCGCCGTGCTCATCGACGAGGGCGAGCGCGTCGGGCGCGTGTGCTGCCATGCGTCTGTGGCGCGCCTGACGCCGCCGGGCGGCGGCGCGGGCGCGGTGATAATGCATGAGGGCGCGTCCGGCGGCGGCAAAAGCGAGATGACCGAGCCCATCCCGCCCACGGCGGGCGGGATAATCGCCGAGGCGCGCTCGACGGTGACGGGCGAGCGGCTTTCTCTCGCCCTCGCGGGGCAGTGCGGCGTCACGCCGCTGGGTGACGACATGGTCTTGTCCGCGCGCGAGGTCGACGCGCGCGGACGGCTCATGGTGTCCGACGGGGAGGACGGGTGGTTTCTGCGCGTAGACGGCGAGCGTGGCTACGGCAGCAACCCCGCGCTCGAGCGCGCGAGCATTCACCCCGGCGCGACGCTGGAATTTTTCAATCTCGACTGCGCGCCCGGCTCGACCTGCCTTGTCTGGGAGCACACCCCCGACCCCGATGGCAAGCCCTGCCCCAACCCGCGTGTGATTCTGCCGCGCGCGAGCCTCGGCGCGCCGCCTGCGGGCGCGACGACGGCGGTGGATGTGCGCTCGTTCGGCGTGCGCATGCCGCCGAGCACGGCGGCATGCACGGACATTGGCGTGGCGGGGCTGGTGCAGGTGCTGCCCGCGGCGCTGGCTTGGCTGTGGCGGCTGGTGTCGCCGAGGGGGTATAAAAACCCGTCGGTCACGGCCGCGCGCGGCCGCGCCGACTTGCCCCGGTGCGAGGGCGTGGGGTCATATTGGCCGTTTTGCACCGGGCGGCGCGTCACGCAGGCGAACTTGCTCCTGCGCCAAATCTTCGCCGCGCGCGGCACGCCGAATCTGCTCATCCCCAACCAGCACGTCGGCGCTTATTCCCTCGGCTTTGACGGACAGTGGCTTGTGCGCGAGTATTTGGGGCGGCACGGCGGGCGGCTCACGTCGGCGGGGCTTCATGCGGCGCGTTGCCCGCTCATGGGCTATGCCGTCGATGCGCTCTCGCTCGACGGGCAGCGCGTGCCGCCCGTGCTCCTGCGCCCGGAGCTTCAGCCGGAGCTGGGCGAGGCCGGGTACGACGCGGGCGCAAAAATGCTCACGGAGCTTTTTCTCCGTGAGCTTGAAAACTACGACACCGACGCGCTCGACCCCTTGGGGCGCGAGATTATCGCGCTTTTCCGCGCGGGTGCTGGGGTTGAAGAATACGCGCGCCTCGGCTGAGGCGCGCGTATGCGTTGCTGTTATGATTATCTCAAAAATCCTTGTATACCCTCGGCACGCGCTTGGACACGGCGCAAAGAAGCTCATAGGGTATGGTCTGGGCGGCCTCGGCGAGGGCGTTGATGTCGTTCTTCGCGCCGAAAATCTCCACCTCGCTGCCGACGTCGACATCGGGCAGGTCGGTCAGGTCGACCATGCACATGTCCATGCATATGCTGCCGCGCTGGGGCGCAAGTCCGCCGGGGGTGTAAAACGCGCATTTGTTGGACACAAGGCGCGGCAGCCCGTCGGCATAGCCTATGCCCAGCACGCCCATGCGCGTGCGCCGCTCGGTCGTGAAGCGGCGGCCGTAGCTGACGGAGGTGCCCGGCTCATAGAATTTGATGGTGCTGACGGTGGTGACGAGGCGCATGCACGGGCGCAGGCCGAGTCTGCCGGACGTGTCGCCGTAGCCGTAGAGCAGCAGCCCGGGGCGCACCATGTCCAGCGCCATTTCCGGGTAGTTGACGACCGCGCCGCTGTTGGCGCAGTGGCGCAGGGCAAACTCTATGCCGCCGCGCGCCTTCACCTCGTCCGCCACGCGTCGGAAAAGCTCAAACTGCGCGCGGGTGTACGCCTCGCACTCCTCGCCCTCTTCGTCGGACACGGCAAAGTGCGTGTATATCCCCTCGGCCTCAAGGCCGGGGAGAGAGCAGGAGCGGATGATGTTGTCCACGCCCTCGTCAAAGTGCTCGCCCGCCACGAGAAAGCCGAGGCGGGACATGCCGGTGTCCAGCTTGATGTGGATTTTCAGGCGCCCGGCGGCGTTTTCGGCCTCGGCGGAGTATTCCAGCGCCTTGGCGAGGCAGGTGACGGTCTGGGTGATGTCGTTTGCGATGAGGGTCTTGGTGTATTCATGCGGGGTGTGGCCGAGGATGAGTATCGGCATTTTTATCCCCCCGTCGCGCAGCTCCATCGCCTCATCGAGGCACGACACCGCGAGATAGTCCGCCCCCGCGCTCTCCAACAGACGCGCCGCGGCGGGCGCGCCGTGGCCGTAGGCGTCCGCCTTCACCACGCCGAGGAAGCGGCAGCCCGTCGGCAGGGCGGCGCGTATTGCCTCGTAGTTATGCTTCAAATTTGCCGGGCTTATCTCCGCCCATGTTCTCTTTTGCAAATCGTTCATCGTTCTCTGTCCTTTTAATCGTTCAGTGTGCCCTCGATGAGCCGCCCCGTCGGCGACCAGTCGGAAATCTCCGCAAACACGCGCACCCGCCCGTTTGAGGCAAGCTCCGCGCTCAGCGGGGTTTTTGTGTGTTTGTCCAGCCTCACCTGCACGCTCACATCGTCCTCCGGGACAATGAGCGCGCAAAGCGTATCGTCCTCTGTCCACGCCGTGTCGAGATACCCCGTGCGCAGCGCGGAAATAAGCCGCGGCAGCGCCGACATGGGCGACAGCTCCATTTCCTCCGCCGCCCCCGTTTCCAGCGACACGCCGTCGTATTCCAGCGCGGTCTGACCCGCGCTCACTCTCGCGCTCACCCCGCGTATTATCTCCGGCGACACCACGGTCACCCGCGCGCCGCTTTCGTCCTCGGCGTAATCGAGGGTGAACTCCGCCGTGGTCTCGTCGTATTCCGCGCGCACGCGCGCGGTGAACGTGAGCGCGTCCTCCTCGGCGAGGGAGTTTGAAAAGCTCTCGAACTCCGCGCGGGCAGACGCCCCGCCGCACCCGCTCAAGATAAGCGCGACCGGCAACAGCATGATAAGCCTGATGTTTTTCATAATGCGGTCTCCTGTTCACAGTTTGTACCGCAATATATGCCCGCCCGTCCATTATAATCACCCCCGGCGGCGAAGTCAAAGAAAATTGACAAAAAAATTCTTGCAAATCCAAAGCATTTGTGATATCTTTACTTTTGCGTTCTTATTTGATGTGATATTCTGCGTTGAACGGGAAAATAGCGCAAACAGGCTCAAAAGAGAGTGGGGGTCGTCGGCTGGGAGCCTCCTTGAGTGTGTCCGCTTGGTTCGCCCGCGAGCATCCGGCCAATCACCGGCGCGTTGGCTGCGTTACGGGTCAAAAAGTGCGGCGCTCTGCGCCGAATCCGGGTGGTACCGCGGAAGCAATGCTTTCGTCCCTAGGTTGTTGGGGGCGGGGGCTTATTTTTTTAGTTTTAGGAGTGACAGACCATGAGAGAACTTATGCAGGGGCTGAGAGACGCCTCCATCAAGGCGATCCGGGAATGCGACAATGTTGAGCTCTTGGAAGCGCTGAGAGTGAAATATTTGGGCAAAAAGGGCGAGCTGACGGCGATTTTGCGCCAGATGGGCAAGCTCTCGGCCGAAGAGCGCCCCGCCATGGGTCAGCTTGCAAACCAGCTGCGCGCCGACATCGAATCGGCGCTGGATGAGCGCAAATCGGCGCTTTCCGAAAAGCTGATGGAGATGAAGCTCGAAAATGAGAGCGTTGACGTCACCCTCCCGGGCGAGGCGCACAAGCTCGGCCACAAGCACCCGATGTACAACGTGCTCGACCAGATAAAAGACATTTTCATCGGCATGGGCTTTGAAATCCTCGACGGCCCGGAGGTTGAGCGCGCCGACTATAACTTCACCAAGCTCAACATCGACGAGGGTCACCCCTCCCGCGAGTGGACGGACACCTTCTACTTCACCCCCGACAGCCAAATTCTCCTGCGCACGCAGACCTCCAACATGCAGGTTCACGCCATGGAGAGCCGCCCGCTGCCCATCCGCGTGCTCGCCCCCGGCCGCGTTTACCGCAAGGACGAGGTCGACGCCACCCACTCCCCCATGTTCCACCAAATCGAGGGCTTGGTCGTGGATAAGGGCGTGACGATGTCCGACCTCAAGGCCACGCTCAACCTCGTCGTTGAAAAAATCTACGGCAAGGGCACGGTGACGCGCTTCCGCCCGCACCACTTCCCCTTCACCGAGCCGAGCTGCGAGCTGGACATTCAGTGCCACAAGTGCGGCGGCAAGGGCTGCCCGACGTGCAAGGGCGAGGGCTGGATCGAAGTGCTCGGCGCGGGCATGGTGCACCCGAAGGTGCTCGCCGGCTGCGGCATTGACCCGGACGTTTATTCCGGCTGGGCATTCGGCATGGGTCTGGAGCGTCTTGCCCTGGGCGAGTACAAGATAAACGACATGCGCCTTATTTTCGAGAACGACACCCGTTTCCTCGAACAGTTCTGAACGCAGGGAGGTTAAAATAATGCAGCTTTCGAGAAAATGGCTCAACGAGTTTGTTGAGCTTCCCATAGATGAATACGATGACCGCCGCTTCGGCGAGGCTATGACCGTTTCCGGCTCCAAGGTGGAGGTCACCGAGGACTTGAGCAAGAAAATCGCCAACGTCAAGGTCGGCCGAATCCTCACCATTGACAAGCACCCCAACTCCGACCACATGCTCGTCGTCACTCTCGACGTCGGCAACGATGCGCCCGTGCAGATTTGCACCGGCGCATGGAACGTGCACGTGGGCGACCTCGTGCCCGTGGCGCTTGACGGCGCGCTTTTGCCCAACGGCGCGACGATAAACGCGGGTAAACTCCGCGGCGTTGAGTCCAACGGCATGCTCTGCTCGCTCAAGGAGCTCGGCCTCACCGCGCATGATTATCCCTACGGCGAGATCAAGGCCGCGGCCATCCTCGGCGACTATCACCCCATCGACCCCGAAAAGCCCTCCATCTCCGCCGACATTCACCCCGGTGACGGCATCTTCGGCCGCGTTTTCGCCGCCGAGGTCACCGACGTCGCGCCCTACGGCGTGAATTTGTGGAAGGTCGCGCTTGACGGCGGCTCTCGCGTGGGCGAGATTATATGCGACTGCCAAAACGTCCACATCGGCGACCTCGTCGCCTACGACAACCCCAACGGCAAAATCTGCACGCTCGACGACCTGCGTGCAAAGCAAGAGGAGTTCCCCCACTGCATCCCGGACGGCATTTTCGTCCTGCATGAAGACTGCAAGCCCGGCGACGACGTGGGCGCGCTCATCGGCATGGACGACCACGTGGTCGAGTTTGAAATCACGCCCAACCGCCCGGACTGCCTTTGCATGATAGGCCTCGCGCGCGAGGCGGCCGTCACCTTCGGCAAGAATCTCAATCTCCATGAGCCGGTGGTCGCGGCCAAGGCCGGCGGCGACATCAACGACCTTGCCAAGATATACATCGACGCGCCCGACCTCTGCCCGCGCTACACCGCGCGCATGGTCAAAAACGTGAAAATCGCACCCAGCCCCGCCTGGATGCGCGAGCGCATCCGCAACGCCGGCATGCGCCCGATAAACAACATTGTCGACATCACCAACTATGTCATGCTCGAGTACGGCCAGCCGATGCACGCCTTTGACTTCGCCTGCGTGGGCAACAACGAAATCCACGTGCGCACCGCCCGCCCCGGCGAGACCATCCGCACCCTCGACGGCACCGAGCGCAAGCTGACCGAGAGCATGCTGTGCATCTGCGACACGGACAAGCCCGTGGCGGTTGCCGGCGTGATGGGCGGCGAGAACAGCGAAATCATCGGCGACACGGCCATGGTGCTTTTTGAAAGCGCCAACTTCAACGGCCCGTCCGTCCGCCGCACGGC
>CAZXVA010000079.1:0-6808 GCA_964644305.1 uncultured Oscillospiraceae bacterium | reverse complement strand
CCTACCCTGTCAATAGGTATTTGAAAAATATTTGGATTTTTTATATTAGTATACTTTATTATGAAGATTACAAATGCGCTCAACGAAAGAAATCGCATTTGAAAGGCAAGTAAGGTGGTAACTATGGTTGTCTCAAAATATCCAATAAAAACTGTTGCAGATAATATAGAAAAGGGATTGTCATACAAGGAGAATTTCAAAAGGAATAACAAAGCAAAGGCATCAGTATTTCACTTAGAATGCTTATGGATTCTTTATGCTATATCAAAGGATAGAACTTCTGCCTTTCTTTACTATCTTGGATTTACAAGCGATGAAAAAAGATCGTCCGCAACAGGTAGTAAAAATAATAAGCAGCAGGTTCGTCAAATCCTGCAAATAACAGTAGATAATTCTAAATATAAGTTCGATACAATTTCGGGAAAGTTTTCAAGAATAACAGATGTCATTACTTGGAGCAAAACCGTTGATGGTGAAATCTCTGATTATCAGATTGCTGTCAAAAAAGCCGTAAAGTTCATCTCGGATAATGAAGGTTTTATAAGTGCTTTGACTTATCTTAATGACGAATGGAGAGACAAGAGAAATCAACTTACACATTCTTTGTTCAACAAAGATCCCGATACGGTTATTGCTGAACTAAAATCTTTAATTGAAAAAGGATACATTGCAGTACGGGTCTTTGATAACGCTGTTGAACAATTAAAGAAACCTCCTTGTTTTGATATGCTGATTATAAGCCAAAATAAGGCGAAAGACGAATGTGCGGATTGTGTTTTGAAGATAGCGTTCAGCAGCAGGAAACCAATGATTTTTAGCAAATCCCATATGAACACCCGCACCAAAGTCCTGAAGTCGTATGATTTCAGGACTTTTTGTATGTTCATATAATATTGCATGAAAGAAGAACGACCTCTTGCCGATTAAGGCAAAAGGCCGGCCTTTCTTATTATAATTGCTTTCATCATTGCTTTCATCCGGTATTCAGGTTTTACATCTTTGTTTTTAATCTTGAATACATTTTCATATCCAACACTTTGCCATTTTTTAAGGCATTGCTGCGAAGTGAACCCTCACACTGAAACCCTGTTTTTTCAAGAACACGGCAGGAAGCAGTATTATAAGCAAACGGATCTGCATAAATACGGATGATATCGGTATGCGTGAATACATAATCGCAAAGCAGTTTGACTGTATCGGTCATAATCCCTTTCCCAATATTTTTCCGCTATGTAATAGCCAAGCTCGGCGCTCTGCCTATGTATATTTCCCTGACGAAACACACTGATGCAGCCTATCGCCTTTCCGCCTGGTGTGACCGCAAAGGCGAATGTGGCATTTTCGTCAGCGTCAAGCATCAAAGAAATGTATTCTTTCCCGTCTTGCTCGGTATAAGGGAATGGTAAACCGTCTCGTAAATTATCCTGAACTTTTTTGCCGGAAAGACCGCTGCCAAATCTTTGCATCTGAAAGCTCCCATTTTCCGGTTTCGCATTTAGCCATCTGATCCTACTCGCTTTTACATATTAAAACGCCATAGGCGTAAATTGATATACTTTGAGCGACAAAGTGTATGATTCCTCGCGTTTCATAACTGTTGTATCACGTTGCCCGGTTTTTTCAATGACATTTCTTTTAGTAGTCTGTATGCTTTGGTGCTTTGAAGTGTATCAGAGTCTTAACAACACACCCACAGCTAAACTCCGGGGTACGGTTTTCACCGTACCCCGGAGAGTTATGATATCGCTTATTCCTCGTTGTGCAGCAGCTCGTGGGCTTTGCCCTTGAAAAATCCGTTGTAGAACAGATCTATCATCGGGTTTTCGTTGGACTTTTTGATGGCCGAGGCGTTGTCGGCGGCATACAAGCCCTTGGAGCGGGTGTCATAGCGCACCTGCTTCGAGCCGGTTATCGGTTGGCCGCCGCCCATGACGCAGCCGCCGGGACAGGCCATAATCTCGATGAGATGGTATTCCTTCTCGCCGCTCTTGACCTGTTCGAGCACCTTGCGGGCGTTTGCGAGGCCGGAGGCCACGCAGATTTTTACGTCGATGCCGTTGTAGGGCACGGTCAGCTCCTTGATGCCGTCCTTGGCGCGCACGCCGCTTTCGGCAAGCGCGGTGAGAGTGGCGGTGTCGTGCCCGTCGGTGAGACGTCTCAAAACCGCCTCGGTCACGCCGCCGCTGACGCCGAATATCACGCCGCCGCCTGAGCCGAGACCGAATGGCATGTCGCACGCCTCGCTGTCAAGCTCCTCAAACGAGAAGCCGAAGCCGCGAATCATGCGGATGAGCTCTGCCGTGGTCATGACGTAATCGGTGTCCTTGATGCCGTAGGTGTATGCGTCGTCGCGCTCGGCCTCCATCTTTTTGGCCGTGCACGGCATAATGGAGACAACGAAGGTTTTCTTGCCCTGCGAATGCTCGTCCGAGCGGTAGTAATCCTTCAAAATGGCGGAGAACATCTGCTGGGGGGAGCGGCAGGTGGATATATTTTTCCTGTATTCCGGGTATTCGTTCTCCACGAACTTCACCCACGCCGGGCAGCACGAGGTCAACAGCGGAAGCTTTTCGCCCTTGCCCACGCGCTCCAGAAACTCCGCCGATTCCTCCATTATCGTCAGGTCTGCGGTGTATGTGGTGTCAAACACCTCGTCAAAGCCCATCTTGTGCAGCGCCGCGACGACCTTGCCCATCACGTTTTCGCCCTTGGGCAGGCCGAACGCCTCTGCCACGGCCACGCGCACGGCGGGCGCAATCTGAGCGACAACGCGGGTGTTCGGGTCGTCGAGAGCTTTCCAGAAGCCGGCCATGCTATGGTGGATGGTAAGCGCGCCCGTGGGGCAAACCACGCGGCACTGGCCACAGCCGACGCACTTGGTCTCGGACATTTTGCGGTTGAACGCGGGGGAGACGACGGTGTCCGTGCCGCGATGGGCAAAGCCGAGCACGCCGATGCCCTGAATCTCATTGCACACGCGCACGCAGTTGCCGCAGAGGACGCACTTGTTCGGGTCGCGCACGATGGCGGGGGAGGAGAAGTCAACCGGGTGCAGCTCGCGGTTATTGTCAAAGCGAACCATGTTCACGCCCAGCTGATATGCAAGCTCCTGCAGGTTGCACTTGCCGTGCTGGTCGCAGGTGGTGCAGTTGCCGTTGTGCGCGGCGAGCAGCAGCTCCACAATCAGCTTGCGGTAGCGGCGCAGACGCGCCGTGTGCGTGTAAATCACCATGCCGTCTCTCGGCTTTTCCGAGCACGAGGCGAAGGTGCGCCCCTTGTCGTCCTCAACGGTGCACAGTCTGCACGCGCCGAAAATCGACAGCTCCGGCTGATGGCACAGTGTGGGGATCTCGATGTTGGCGTTTTGGATTATTGCGAGCACGTTTCTCTCGTTTGTGAACTCGTATTTCTTGCCGTTTATAGTAATAGTACCCATGTCGCCCCTCCTTATGCTTCGATGTAAATCGCGTCGAACGCGCAGTTGTCTTTACAGGTGCCGCACTTGATGCAGACGTTCGGGTCGATGCTGTACGGGCTTCTGATGACGCCGTGAATCGCGTTGACGGGGCAGCCACGCGCGCACTTGCTGCACCCGCGGCAGAACTCCGGATTGATAACATAGCGGCGCAGAGCCGTACAAGTCTTCGAGCGGCACTTCTTGTCCACAATATGCTCGACATATTCGTCGCGGAAAAGCTTCAGCGTGCTCAGCACAGGCAGAGGCGCCGATTTGCCCAGGCCGCACAGCGCCATTGAGCGCACCATGTTCGCAAGCTCTTCCAGCGTGTCCAAATCCTCAAGCTCGCCGTGGCCGTTGACTATGCGTTCGAGGATTTCCAGCATGCGCTTTGTGCCCTCGCGGCAGGGAACGCACTTGCCGCACGACTCGCGCTGAGTGAACGACATGAAAAAGCGCGCAACTTCCACCATACACGTGTGCTCGTCCATGACCACAAGCCCGCCTGAGCCGACAATGGCGTTGAACTTTTTCACCGAGTCAAAGTCAAGAGGCTCGTCCAAATGCTCCTCGGTCAGGCAACCGCCCGACGGGCCGCCGATTTGAACGGCCTTGAACTTCGCGCCGTCCTTCATGCCGCCGCCGACGTTGAAAACAATGTCGCGGATGGTCGAGCCGAGAGGGACTTCGACAAGGCCGGTGTTGACCACGTTGCCCGTCAGGGCGAAGGCCTTTGTGCCGGGGCTGCCCTCAGTGCCGAGCTGGCGATACCACGCCACGCCGTTTTTGAGAATCAGCGGTATGGTTGCGAGCGTTTCAACGTTGTTCAAAACCGTGGGCTTTTCCCACAAGCCCTTTTCCGCCGTGCGCGGGGGCTTGACGCGCGGCATGCCGCGGTTGCCCTCGATGGACGAGGTCAGCGCCGAGCCTTCGCCGCATACGAACGCGCCCGCGCCCTTGTTGATGTGCAGCTTGAAGCTGAAATCCGTGCCGAGGATGTTCTCGCCCAAGAGGCCGTATTCCTCGGCCTGCTCGATGGCGGTTTTCATGCGCGCCACGGCCAGCGGGTACTCCGCGCGCACGTAAATATAACCCTCGCTGCTGCCCACGGCGCGCGCGCCGATGAGCATGCCCTCAATAACGGCGTGGGGGTTGCCCTCCATGATTGAGCGATCCATGAACGCGCCGGGGTCGCCCTCGTCGCCGTTGCAGACGATGTATTTCACGTCCGTTTTCTGCTTGCGCCCGGCATCCCACTTCTTGCCCGTGGGGTAGCCCGCGCCGCCGCGCCCGCGCAAGCCGGAGTCGATGACTTCTTTGCAAATTTCCTCGTCGGTCAGTTCAAAGAGAGCCTTTTCAAGTCCCTCATAGCCGCCGTTTGCGATGTATTCCTCAATGTCCTCTGCGGCAATTGTGCCGCAGTTTTTCAGCACGACGCGGTTTTGCAGCTTGTAGAAGGGGATTTCCTCGCGCTTGGGGTACACTGTGCCGTTCTGGTGATAGGCAAGGCGCTCGATAATCTCGCCGTTGAGCACGGTTTTTTCCATGATCTCGTGGCAGTCTTCGGGCTTCACGTGCACATACATCACGCCCAGCGGCTCGATGTGCACCAACGGCCCCATCTCGCAAAAGCCGTGGCAGCCGGTCTTGGTCACGGCGATTATCGGCTCGCCGCCGGTTTCGTCGGCCTTGGGGTGCTCGTGGTTGCCGCCGCAGGGGGAGAAGTCCAGCACCACGCCCGGCGTATCCTTCACGAGAGTTTTGAAAATCTCATAGATTTCAGCCGAGCCGCCCGCGAGACAGCCCGTGCCGCAGCAGATGTGAATCTGAATCTCATAGCCTTTCAGGCGCGCCTGCGCCGCTTGGCGCAGCTCCTGCAATTTTTCTCTTGAATTAACCATCAGCCGTTACCTCTCAATTCCTCGATTAGCTCCAGCACCTTTTCCGGCGTCATCGACGGGTGCACCTGCTCGTTGACCATCAACGTCGGCGCAAGCCCGCACGCGCCCAGGCACGACACGACCTCAACCGTGAACATCATGTCGTCCGTGGTGTGCTTTTTCTTGCTCAGGCCAAGCTCTTTCCACAGGGTTTCCAAAATGGGGGTGGAGTGGCGCACGTGGCATGCTGTGCCGTCGCACACCTTGATGACGTATTTGCCCCTCGGCTCAAACGAGAAGTTTTCGTAAAACGTCGCCACGCTGTAAGCATGAGCCTCCGTGATGCCGAGCTTCTCCGCCACGTAGCTCAAAAGCTCCGCCGGGAGATACCCGTACTCCGCCTGAATGTCCTGCATGATGGGGATTAGTGACTTTTGCTCCCGCTCATAGCGGGAGATTATCTCATCCGTTTTGAGATGATGTACATTTTCCGCCATAAATGTTTCCTCCTTATGCTTCCTTAATGTTTCCTTTTCAAAATTTTACGCCATTGTAATTATCACTTGTGATTATACCAGCCCCCGCCGCGTTTTGCTATTAACATCTCAACTAGAAATAAGCGACATATTTTGTGCAACACTCACTAATAGTTGGATAATTATCAAACTATCGCAGTTAAAAAGCTGTGCAACTTCAATAAAAGACGAAATACACGCATTACGTAATCTTAACGGGCATTAACGCAGTAGGGGAGAGCTGTGACGGAGAGGGTCACCTCCAACGAAAAAGAGATTGTCGCATTTCTGCAACAATCCCTTTTTATTAACTATACTATTTAATTAAACCCGTTTCCACTTGGCGCCGTGGGGAATGTCGGTCAGCTCTATGCCCTCGGCTTTCAGCTCGTCGCGGATGCGGTCGGCCTCGGCAAAGTTTTTGGCCTTTTTCGCGTCCTGACGGGCGCGGATTTTCGCCTCGACTGCCTCATCGGCCTCGCCGGACTCGGATATCACGGTGAACTCACCGGCCTTGACCTGCTCGCGCTTGAGCTCTTCGCGGCGCTTGTCGGCCTTTTCGATGAGGTTGAGACTCAACACACTGTCGAAAAGCGCGATGGCGGCGAGCTTGGTGGCGTCGTTGGTCTTTGCTTTCAGCACGTCATAAACCGCCGTCACGGCAAGCGAGGTGTTCAGGTCGTTATCCAGCGCGAAGCAAAATTTCTCTTTCAGCGCGTTCACTGCGGCATCGTCGATCTCGTCCGGCTCGTTTGAAAGGGCGGCGAGCTTGTTGATGAGCTTGTTGAACGTGGTCTGCGCGTTGTCGAGGTTCTCCCAAGAGAACACCAGCCCGTTGCGATAGTGGCTTTGCAGGCAGAACAGGCGGTAGGCGAGGGGGTCATAACCCTTTTCCTCCAGCAGCGACACGGTCAAAAATTCGCCCTTGGACTTGCTCATCTTGCCGGTGGTGGTGT
>CAZXVA010000078.1:0-6864 GCA_964644305.1 uncultured Oscillospiraceae bacterium | reverse complement strand
AGGAGCTCATGGACGCTGTTGACTCTTGGATTCCCACTCCCGACCGTAAGGCCGACATGCCCTTCCTCATGCCCATCGAGGACGTCTTCACCATCTCCGGCCGTGGCACCGTCGTCACCGGTCGTGTTGAGCGTGGCCGCGTCAAGATCGGCGACAAGGTTGAAATCGTTGGTCTGAAGGACGAGTCCACCGAGACCACCGTCACCGGCACCGAGATGTTCCACAAGACCCTCGAGTACGCCGAGGCCGGCGACAATGTCGGTTGCCTCCTCCGTGGTATCGACAAGAAGTCCGTTGAGCGTGGCCAGGTTCTCGCCGCTCCCAAGACCATTCACCCCCACACCAAGTTCAAGGGTCAGGTCTACGTTCTGTCCAAGGACGAAGGCGGCCGTCACACCCCGTTCTTCAACAACTACCGTCCCCAGTTCTACTTCCGTACCACCGACGTTACCGGCGTCATCTCCCTGCCCGAAGGCGTTGAGATGTGCATGCCCGGCGACAACGTCGACATGGACGTCGAGCTCATCACCCCGATCGCTATCGAGAACGGTCTCCGTTTCGCTATCCGTGAGGGCGGCCGCACTGTCGGCTCCGGTGTTGTTATCGGCATCAACGAGTAATTAACTCACCATATACAAAAATCCGCCCGGAAACGGGCGGATTTTTGCCGTTTATCGTCCCTTTTTCGTTATAGCCCGGTCGTAGCCCAGCGGCCGACGCTCGGACTACGACCCCTAGCCGAAAATTCATCATTTTTTCCTTTGCAACGGGCGTGGTTTGTGATATCATAAGAAAAAAGCTTTTACTAATCGGAGGAATCTTTATGAATTACATTATCGGCGCGGTTGTGGGGCTTTTGTGGGGCGCTCTTGCCGCTTTTATAAACAGCCGCATCACCAAAAGCGCGCTCAAAAAAGGCTCGAACAACGCCGTCATGGCCATGAACGCCGCCCACATGTTTGTTGACCTCGCCGCCCTCGCCGTGGTGTTTTTCCTGCGCCGCCTCCTCCCGTTCAGCTTCGAGGCCACCCTCATCGCCACCGCCGCCGCCATGTCAATCCTCACCATAGTCTTCAATTATTCCATGTCCTTTGACGACAAAATGTGAAAACGCGCATATAACGTGCTTTTAACGCAAAATCCCCGCCATTCGGCGGGGATTTTGCTATGTCATCACAGCATGGTTGCCTTTTTATACTGCTCGAAGAAGCTGACGAAGCTGTCAAACAGCTCGCGGTTTTTGCCGTGCAGCCCGGTTTCCTTGTGGTAATAGGCGCACACACTTTCGATGTCCGGCAGATAGGGGAGGGGGAAGGTCTCGATGTTGCGCAGATAGTCCTCTTGCACCTCCTGCGCGAGCATGTCCCAAAAAAGCTTGGGGTAAATGAACACGCCGAGGCCGCTGTTTGCCAGCTGAAACGCGTTTTCCACGTTCGTCAGCTCGCAGACGAAGCGGGGGTTGATGTCATAATACTTCAAATAGCTGTTGAGTGTCCGCCCGCCGGAGGATTGACGCGGGATTTTTATAAATGGCAGCGACTCGAAATAGCTCAAATCCGCACCGCCGGCAAACTCCGCGCGCTTTTCATCATATTGCTCGCCCGCCAGCTTATACAGCATGGGCTTCGGCACAACGAGAAGCTGCTCCTTGCGGCACAGCTGCACTGCCTTGTACGTGTCCGGCGTGTTGTTTATTGTGCCTATGACAAGGTCGACCCCGTCATAGCTCAGCGTCTTTTGCAGCACCTCCGGCGACTCCTCGCTCAGCTTGACGTATGTGTCCGGGTTCTGCCTGAGATAATCCGGCAGCACGTGCGGCAAAATCGCGCGCGCCACGGTGTGCTCAATGCCCAAATGCACGAAGTGCGCCCCGCTTATGCTCTTGGAGCTGGTCTCCTCATATTGCTGCTTTAAGAGCAAAATCTCTTTCGCCGTCTGCAAAAACTGCTTGCCGTCCTGCGTCAGCGCAAGCGGGCGGCTGCGCACGAACAGCGGCGTGTCCAGCTCCTCCTCCAGCTTTGCAATCTGCTTGCTCAGTGACTGCTGAGAAATAAAAAGATGCTTTGCCGCGGTGGAGAAGCTCTTTTCGTCCGCCACCGCAATGAAGCTTTTCAACAATGCAAAATCCATTATAATACGCTCCGATAGAATTGTGATTTTCTTATTCCTTGGCGCGGCGCAAGTATAGCACCGAAGTCGGAAATAGTCAAACAAAAAACGATATTTGCGCGAAAAACCGCACTTTTCACCCTGTTTGACAATCAAACCGCAAACTCCTGTGTGAAATTTGCATAAAATGTCCCGCCGCCGAGAAAGTTTTTATGTGTTAATTGGTGAAAGTGTAAATAGACTATTGCCAAAATCAACTTTTGGTTGTATTATAACAGCGAAAAGAGCGTAATTCAAGTGTTACGTGAGCGTTGATGAAAAAAATTTTCGGCGCGTTAATAATCAGGAGGTTAAACCCATGAAGAAGTTTATCGTTCTCGTTCTCACTCTTTGCATGGTCTTCGCCCTTTGTGCCTGCGGCTCCGGCGACGCCAAGCAGAATCTCACCTTCACCACCGGCGGCGAAACCGGCACGTATTATGCCTTCGGCAGTGTCATCGCCCAGTACGTCTCCTCCAACGCCGACCTCAACGTCGTGGCCGTCACCGGCAACGGCTCTCAGGCCAACATTGAGGACATGGATGCCGGTTCTTACCAGCTCGGCTTCTGCCAGTCCGACGTCATGAGCTACGCTTACAGCGGCACCAACCTCTTTGAAACCCCGGTTGACAGCTTCTCCGTCGCCGCCGCTCTTTACATGGAGCAGGTTCAGATCGTCACCATGAACCCCAACATCAAGTCCGTTGCCGACCTCGCGGGCAAAAACGTCTCCGTCGGCGCGCAGGGTTCGGGCGTTTACTTCAACGCCATTGACGTCCTCGCAGCTTACGACATGACCCTTGAAGACATCAACCCCGTTTACCAGAGCTTCGGTGACAGCGCCGAAAGCCTGAAGGACAACAAGATTGACGCGGCGTTCATCGTCGCCGGTGCTCCCACCACCGCCATCACCGACCTTTCCACCAGCGGCCAGGTTTACCTCGTCGCCATCGACGATGAGCACGTTGAAAAGCTGCTCGACGCCTCCCCGTACTACTCCGCTTACACCGTCCCCGCTGACACCTACAGCATGCCCGAAGACGTTCAGACCGTGGCAGTCGCCGCTGTTGTGCTCGTGCGTGACGACGTTTCCGATGACGCGGTTTACACCTTCGTCTCCACCATCTTCAACAACCCCGACGCCATCCAGCACGGCAAGGCCGCTGAGCTTGACACCGCCTTCGCCGCCAGCATGACCAGCGTGCCCTATCACCCCGGCGCTGCCAAGTTCTTCGCCGAGCAGGGTCTTGAGGTTGCCACCAAGTAAGCAACGCGGAGTTTAAGCAAAACTTTAGCATGATATTAACGCTATCCGCTGCCAAAAGCAGCGGAAGCGTTGTTTATAGAACTGTGTTTTATAGCATTAGTGTAATCTGTTTAAGGAGCGATTTATATGTCCGACAAGAAGCATGAGGGCTTCTTTGACCATGTCATCGACACCGAGTCCGTTGTCGACACCACCACCGACGTTGAGTACGTCGATGTAGGCACGGCGGAGGACGTTGAGAAGCTGATGCGCAAGTACGACAGAGAGTCCAACACCCGTATATGGGAAGGCAAGCTCGCCCTCGTCGTGCGCGCGGTCATGGTTGTTTTCTCTCTCTACTGCATTTATTCCACCCTCTTCAGCGTCGCCGCGCTCGAAAAGCGCTTGACCGCATTTTTGGCCTTTGTCGTCGTCATGGGCTATCTCACTTATCCCGCCAACAAGCACCACGTCCGCCACAATTATATCCCTTGGTATGATTTCATCCTTATGATAGTCGGCGCGGCCTGCTTCCTTTATTTCTGCCTCAGCTATGACAGCCTAATCGGTGTCCTCACCAGCGCCGCGAAGATCACCACCATGCAGGTCATCATCGGCGTCGTCGGCATCTTGGTGCTGATGGAGCTGTGCCGTCGCTGTGTCGGCGTTCCTATCCTGTGCGTGGCGGGTGTCCTGCTCATTTACACCTTCTCCACCGGCATCGGCCTCAAGAGACTCATTTATACCCTTTTCTACACCACCAGCGGCATCATGGGCACTCCCGTTCAGGTCTGCGCCAAGTATATTGTCGTGTTCATCATCTTCGGCGCGTTCTTGGAGCGCACGGGCATTGCCTCGCTCTTTATTGACCTCGCCAACTCCCTCGTCGGCGGCTTTGCCGGCGGCCCTGCCAAGGCGGCAGTCGTGGCCAGCGCGCTTGAGGGCATGGTGTCCGGTTCGTCCGTTGCCAACACGGTCGGCTCCGGTTCTATCACCATCCCCATGATGAAAAAGCTCGGCTACAAGCCGGAGTTTGCCGGCGCTGTCGAGGCGGCGGCCTCCACCGGCGGCCAGATTATGCCCCCCATCATGGGCGCGGCTGCCTTCCTCATGGCCGAGTATATGAACGTCACCTACGCCGAGGTTGCCACGCGCGCGATTCTGCCCGCCGTGCTTTATTTCACCGGCATATTCATCGCCGTCCACCTTGAGGCGAAAAAGCTCGGTCTGCGCGGCCTTGACCGCGACCAGCTCCCCAAGCTCGGCGGCCTTTTGAAGAAGATTTACCTGCTTGCCCCGCTGGTTCTGCTCATTTGGCTCGTCTCCAGCGGCACGCGCACCATGCAGTTCTCCGCCTCCGTGGCCATCATCTGCGCCATCTTCGTCAGCCTCTTCGATAAGGATAACCGCATCACCATCCCCAAAATCCTCGAAGCGCTCGAAGCCGGCGGCAAGGGCACAATCACCGTCGTCGTGGCCTGCTCCATGGCGGGCGTCATCTCCGGCTGCATCACGGCCACCGGCCTTGCCTCCAAGCTCATCTCCGCCGTTGTCGCGGCCTCCAACGCCATCAGCTTCATCGACCCGACCTTCGTCGCGCTGTTCCTCACGATGATTTGCTGCATCATCCTCGGCATGGGCGTGCCCACCACGGCCAACTACTGCATCATGGCCTCCACCTGCGCCCCCATCCTCATCACCATCGGCGTCCCCAAGATGTGCGCGCACTTCTTCGTGTTCTATTTCGGCATCGTCGCCGACATCACGCCCCCCGTTGCCCTCGCGGCCTACGCCGGCTCTGCCATCGCCAAGTCCAACCCCATGAAAACCGGCATCAACGCCACGAAGCTCGCCATTGCGGCCTTCATCGTGCCCTATATTTTCTGCATCAACCCCGCCATGCTGCTCATCGACGTCACCACTTGGGGCATGATTCAAATTGTCATCACCTCCCTCGTCGGTCTCTTCGGCGTTGCGGCCGCGCTTGAAGGCTACATCATCGGCGAACTGAATGTCATCAACCGCATTCTCATCGCCGTCGGCGGCATACTCATGATGATCCCCGGCACGCTCACCGATATCGTCGGCATCGTCCTTTTCGGTTTTGTCATTGCGTTCCAGATCTTCGTGAAAAAGAAAAACACCCCCGCCGCCGCGTAAGCGACACTCCATCTGAAAATAACCCCCAAGGCTTGCAAGCCTTGGGGGTTTATGCTACAATTACATCATCAATTATCCGGAGGGCAGACCGTGGAGTTTTCCAAGAAAGACACAAGCTTCATAAAGGGCGTGGCAATCTGCTTCATGCTGTATCATCACCTGTTCGCTTTTCCCGAACGGGTCGAGGCGGGGGAGTTCGTCTCGCTCATTTCGCTCAACGGCTCGCCGCTTTCCGTGCTGTTGGGTGCGTTCGGCTGTATCTGCATGCCCATGTTCACCTTCCTCGCCGGATACGGGCTTTATCGCTCCTCCCTCCGCGCCGAAAAGAGCGCCACGCTCGTCTCGCGCCATGTTTTCAGCCTTTATAAGACCTATTGGATGGTCTTTTTCGCCGCCCTGCCGGTCATCGTCGTGCGCGGAGTTAAATTCGGCTCGTTCAAGGCGGTTGAGCTTGTTTATAACTTCCTCGGCCTCAGTTTTTCGTTCAATGCCGAGTGGTGGTTTGTGCTGCCGTTTGCGGTGCTTTTGGTGCTGTTTCCGGCCATGAAGCGCTTTGTCGAGCGCGAGCGCGGCGGCCTTTTTGCCGACGTGCTCGTCATCGTGGTCATCAATGCCGCGTTTTTGTACATCGTCCCCGCCCTGATGGAGCGCCCGCTTCTCGCGCCCTTTGCCGACACGGTGTTTTATTCCCGCCTCAAAGAGCTGATGGAGCTGCTTCCGGCGTATTTCTTGGGCGTGGCCTGCGCGCGCTGTGACCTGCTCACCCGCGTCAAGACCGAGCTCGGCGCAAAGCCCCTGTGGTGCATCGCCGCCCTTGTGGGCATGCTCGCCGTGTTCATCGTCCGCCCGCATAATAATAAGACCTACGGCTTTTTCAATGCCGCGGCCTTTATAATCTGCCTCACGGTGCTCCTGCCCACAAAGCCCCTGCGCCTCGTCGCCCCGGTTTTTGAGGAGCTTGGCCGCGAATCCGCCCTCATGTGGCTCACACATAGCTTTTATTGCTATTATTGGCTGCAACAGCTAACCTACGCCCCCAAGTACGCCCCCCTGATTTTCCTCTGGCTCACCCTTTTGAGCTACGCCACTGCCAAGCTCATCAGAGCGCTCTATAAAGCCCTTGGCAAGCTCAGCCGCATAAAGACAAGATAATAACCCAAAGCGCAGAGCCCATCCTCTGCGCTTTTTGCCTAGCCTGAGCAAGCCCAGGCTAGGCAAAACCGAGAAGCACCTGCTTTCGCAGGTGCTTCTTTTCTGGAGGCGCCACCCAGACTTGAACTGGGGAATCGCGGATTTGCAGTCCGCTGCCT
>CAZXVA010000077.1:0-6873 GCA_964644305.1 uncultured Oscillospiraceae bacterium | reverse complement strand
AGCCCCTGCTCTACGCCGCCCTCTGGTGCGTGTTCGCCGCACTGCGGTGACGCAGGGTGGGTTGAAAAGTTGATAATTGAAAGCAGAAACGCTCCGCCCCAAATCGTGATATTCACGATTTGGGGCGGATGTGGTTTGTGCGGGAGGTTATTTTCTCCTCACCGCTCTTCGCGGAAGTAGGCCAGACCCAAGGACATGGGGGGCTGGTTTTCGCGCTTGTTGCGCATGCTGGTGGCGACGAGGACGATTATCGTGACGATATAGGGGAGCATTTTGTAAAGCTCTTTGACGGCGAGGTTGGTACCGGTGGGGATGAAAATGTGCAGGATATAAAGCCCGCCGAAGAGAATGGACGCGAGCACGCTCAGGCTCGGCCGCCAAACGGTGAAGATGACGAGCGCAATTGCGAGCCAGCCGCGGTCGCCGAACGCGTCATTTGACCAGACGCCGCAGGCGTAATCCATCACGTAGTAAAGCCCGCCGAGGCCGGCGATCATGCTGCCGACGCAGGTGGCGACGTATTTATACCGGCCGACGTTGATGCCGGCGGCGTCCGCCGTGTTGGGGCTTTCGCCGACGGCGCGGAGGTTGAGGCCGACGCGGGTGTGATTGAGCACATAGGACGCGACGAGCGCGATGACAACGGCGAGGTAGGCGAGGAAACCGTAGGAGAGAAAGAGCTTGCCGACTGCGCCGAGGGAATCGGCCACGGGGAGAGACTTGCTGAACACGCGGCTGGTGGCGGAAAGGGCAATGGACGGGACTTCGCTGTCCGTCAGCTTAATGAGTGAGCCGCCGAAGAAGTTGCCGATGCCGACACCGAAGGTGGTCATGGCAAGACCGGTGACGTTTTGGTTTGCGCGAAGTGTGACCGTAAGGAAGCAGTAGATAAGCCCCATCAACAGCGAGCCGAGCAGCGTGGAAAGAAGCGGAATGAGCACGGTCAAAACCGTGTTCATATTCTCTGCCGAGCCGCAGCCCTGTTCGTAGAGAAACGCGCCGATGACGCCGCTGATCGCGCCGACATACATGATGCCGGGGATACCGAGGTTGAGGTTGCCGGATTTCTCGGTGAGGGTTTCGCCGGTGCTGCCGAAAAGAAGCGGAATGCCCTGAGCGACGGCTCTGGGAATGAAAGATACGAAATCAAACATTTTTCTCGCCCTCCTTTGCGGCTTTGCGGAAGCTTATCTTATAGCTGATGAAGAATTCACAGCCGATGATGAAAAACAAGATAATGCCGGTGATGATGTCGGAAAACGACTGGTTGAGCATGAACTGGGTGGCGATTTCGCCCGCGCCGCGGTCGAGCAGGACTATCAGCAGGCTGGTGAAAATCATGATGACGGGGTTGAACTGCGCCAGCCACGACACGAGAACCGCGGTGAAGCCGCGCCCGTCGGCGATGGTGGTGGAGACGGTGTGGTTGATACCGCCGACGAGCAGCAGACCCGCCACGCCGCAGATTGCGCCGGAGAGGAGCATGGTGCGGACAATGACGCGGTCGACCTTGATGCCGACATAGCGCGCGGTGCGCTCGCTCTCGCCCACGACGGAGATTTCATAGCCGTGCTTGGTGTAATTGAGGTAAATATACACAAAAAGCGTGAGCACGGCGACAACGAGGATGCTCAAAAGGTACTTGTTGCCCACCACGGGCAGCCAACCGGCCTCGGTGCTCTGGTTGATGATGCCGATTTGACCCGCGCCCTTGGGCACTTCCCACACGATGACGAAGAAGGCGACGAGCTGAGTGGCGACGTAGTTCATCATCAGGGTGAAGAGCGTTTCGTTCGTGCCCCACTTGGCCTTGAATATGGCCGGGATACCCGCCCATATTGCGCCGGCGACGATGGAGGCGATGACCATGACGCAGATGAGAGCCGCATTCGGCATCACCTCGGCAAGGCACTTCATGCACGCGGCGGCGGCAAGGCCGCCCGCGAGCACCTGACCCTCGGCACCGATGTTCCAAAAGCGCATTTTGAACGCCGGGGTGACGGCGAGAGAGATGCACAGCAGTATCGCCACGTTCTGCGCAGTAATCCAGCAGCGGCGCGCCGTGCCGAAGGCGCCGGAGAGTATGGTGGCGTAAATCTTGATGGGGTCGAGCCCGGTGGTGACGGTGGTGACGAGCGCGGAGACGACGAGCGCGAGCACGATGGCCAAAAGGCGAATGCCCCACGCCTTGTACCACGGCAGTGCGCCGCGCTTGACGATATGGAAAAGAGGCGCGTTGGTTTTGTTATTCATGTGCACTGTTCCCTCCCAGCTTTGTCATCATCATGCCCACGTCGCGCTTCTGCGCGCCGCGGCCGGGGATAATGCCGCTGACCTTGCCGGAGCACAGCACCAAAATCCGGTCGGCCAGCTCCAAAAGCACGTCCAAGTCCTCGCCCACGTATATCACCGCGACGCCTGCCTCTTTTTGGCGGTTGATGAGGTCATATATGGTGTAGGACGAGTTGATATCGAGGCCGCGGACGGCGTACGCCGTCAAAAGCACCGTCGGCGCGGACGCGATTTCGCGCCCGACGAGCACCTTTTGCACGTTGCCGCCGGAGAGACGGCGCACGGGCGTGCTTATGCCGGGGGTGCTGACCTCAAGCTCGGTGACAACGTCCTGCGCGAGCTTTTTGGGGCTCTTTCTGTCGGTGAACATGCCGCGCCCCTTGCGGAACGAGCGGAGCATCATGTTGTCGGCCAAGTCCATGCTGCCGACAAGACCCATGCCGAGTCTGTCCTCCGGCACGAAGGAGAGCGCCACGCCGAGCTCGGCAATGGCGAGCGGGTCACGCCCGACAAGCTCTTCGCGCGTGCCGTCGTCTTCTATATAATTTATCGAGCCGCTTTCAATGGGCTGGAGACCCGCGATGGCCTCCAAAAGCTCCTTCTGGCCGCAGCCGGAAATGCCCGCGATGCCCAAAATCTCGCCGGAGTTGGCGGTGAAGGACACGTCGTCGAGCTTGACGATGCCGTCGATGCTGCGCACGGTGAGGTTTTTGACCTCGATGCGGGGCTTGGGATCGACCGGGTCGGGACGGGAGATGTTGAGAGACACGGCGTGGCCGACCATCATGTTGGTCATCTCCTGCGCGTTGGTGGACTTGGTGGGCATGTCGCCGATGAACTGGCCGTGGCGCAGTATCGCCACGCGGTCGGACAGCGCCTCCACCTCGTGCATCTTGTGCGTGATTATGACGACGGCCTTGCCCGCGTCGCGCATGTTGCGCAGCACGGCGAAGAGCTTGTCCGTCTCCTGCGGGGTCAAAACGGCGGTGGGCTCATCGAGGATGAGTATGTCCGCGCCGCGATAAAGCGCCTTGACGATTTCGACCGTCTGCTTTTGGGAGACCGACATGTCGTAAATCTTCTGCTTCGGGTCAACCTCGAAGCCGTAGAGCGAGCATATCTCCTCCACCTTGGCGGCCACGCGGTTGAGATCGAGCCGCCCCGGCTCGTTGAGGCCGAGGACGATGTTCTCTGCCGCGGTGAGTACGTCCACCAGCTTGAAGTGCTGGTGAATCATGCCGATGCCGAGGGTGTACGCGTCCTTGGGCGAGCGGATGACGACTTCCTTTCCGTCGATGGAGATTTGACCCTCGTCGGGGAAGTAGATGCCGGAGAGCATGTTCATCAGCGTGGTTTTGCCGCTTCCGTTTTCACCGAGCAGGGCGAGAATCTCTCCCCTGTAAATATCGAGCCAGACTCTGTCGTTTGCCACGACGGAGCCGAAGGTCTTGGTGATATTGCGCATTTGCACGGCGGGTGTCTTGTTGTCCAAGGGCAGCTCACTCCTAACTAATCAATAATACCGCAAAGGGCAGCACGGCGGGGGGATATGTCGCTGTACTCTCCTTTACGGTGTCAAAATGTTGATATTATAATAAAAATCGCTCATGAGAGACCCGGCGAGTGCCGGGTCTCTCATTATTATCAGTTGCAAGGGTATGGGGGATATCAGCCGTAGTTCTCGTCGAGGAGGGAGATGCCGTCGATGCGCAGGTCGAAGTACGGGGCGGAACGGAACTCGCTCTCGTGGAAGTAACCGTCGAGAATGACCTCGGTGTCGGGGGTGTAGGCGGCGTCGGTGTCGACGTCGGCCATGTAGGAGGTGAGAGCCTCGCCGCCGACGGTGAAGGCGGCAGCGTCAAAGACGTGGGTCTCGCCCGCTTCGAGTGCGGCCTTGACCTCGGCGATCTTCTCGACAGTGCCGGCAGCGGCAACGTCGGTGTTGACGTCGGTGAGGACGACAGAGCCGGTGGCAAGAGTGCCGGTCCAGTCGGTGTCAATGGCTTCGCCGTTCATGGCGGCGGTCATGGCGTAGGTGAAGTACGGGGTCCAGTCAATGCGGGAGGAGACGATGAAGGTGTTGGGGCAAGCGTCGATGGTGGAGCCGTTGTAGGACACGTTGGGGACACCGGCGGTCTCACATGCGGTGGGAGCGCCCATGGAGTCGGCGTGCTGGCTGATGAGCTTGCAGTCGTTGGCGATGAGGCTGTTGGCGGCTTCCTTTTCGGCGGCCTCGTCATACCAAGAGCCGGTGAAGGTGACTTCCATGGTCACGCTGGGGCAGACGGAGCGGGCGCCGAGGAAGAAGGAGGTGTAGCCGGAGATAACCTCGGCGTAGGTGAATGCGCCGACGTAGCCGATCTTGGCCTCTTCTGCGGTGAACTCACCGGCCTCGATCATCTCGTTGAGCTTCATACCGGCGGCAACACCGGCGAGGAAACGACCCTCATAGATGGAAGCGAAAGCATTGTGGAAGTTGGCAAGACCCTCGGTGTGGGCCATGGTGCCGGTGGCGTGGCAGAACTGAACCTCGGGGAATTCCTTGGCGGCGGCGAGCAGGAAGCTCTCGTGGCCGAAGGAGTCGGCGAAGATGATGTTGCAGCCGGCGTCAACCAGCTCTTCGGCGGCTTCCTGGCAAGCCTGAGACTCGGCGATGCCGGTCTTGAATATGTACTGATCCTCGCTCAGACCGAGTGCCTCGCAGGCGGCCTTGGCGGCGTTGATGAAGTTGAGGTCGTAGGTGGAGTTTTCATCATGCAGGAAGATGAAGCCGGCCTTGAAGGAATCGGCGGCAACAGGGGCGGCGTCGGAGGAATCGGCAGCGGGAGCGGAAGCGGGAGCCTCAGCGGACTGGCCGCAGGCGCAGAGCGCGAAGACCATGACGAGCGCCATGAGCAGAGCGACGATCTTTTTCATTATGTTTCTCCTATAAAAATAAGATTTTTATATCAAAACCGCAAAGCGGATTTGAACTGTATCATTCATCTCACCCGGCGAAAACAAAACGCACCGGGGATAAGGCCGAGAATCGGCCGACCGGTGCATCGGAGCGGGAACGAAAAACAAAACGGACGCAGAAAAAGATACTCCGCGCCCTCGAAAAAAACTCCGATAGTCCGGCCATTTACGGCGTCCGGGTAGAGACTTCAAAACCATATCATTTGATTATATCGAAAGCACAATATTAAGTTGTATTAAAAACAAGCAAGCACCGAAAACAATTCCGATACAAGACCGGTGCTTGCTTGGTATGGTTAAAGAATATCAGCAAGCGCGGAAAAAGTCAAGACAGGTTTTTCTACGAATTCGACAAAATTGCAGATGAAATTTTGTCAATCTTGCACAAAAGTCAAGCCGTCATCGGACATGGAGGCGATGCGCGCGAGGGACTCGACGCGCACACCCTGCGCGCGCAGGGCGTCCCCGCCGCCCTGGAACACTTTTTCCACCGCGATGCCCGCGCCGACGAGGTTGGCACCGGCCTGTTCGATGAGGGCTTTCAGCCCGATGAGGGCAGCCCCCGTGGCGAGGAAGTCGTCCACTATGAGCACGTTTTCCCCTTCGTGGAGGTATTCCTTGGAGAGGATGACGGTGTTTGTGTTGCCGTGGGTGAAGGAAACGACCTCGGCCGAGTATACGTCATCGGAGATGTTTTTGGATTTGCTTTTCTTGGCGAACACGGCCTTGCAGCCGAAAACGTACCCCGCCATGATGGCAAGCGCGATGCCGGAGGCCTCGACCGTGAGGATTTTGTCCACCTGCACGTCGGCAAAAAGGCGCTTGAGCTCGGCGGCCATGTCGTAGAAAAGCTCGGGGTCAAGCTGATGGTTGAGGAAGGAATCGACCTTCAAAATTCCGCCGGGCTTAACCTTGCCGTCGATGAGGATGCGTGTTTCAAGCTCTTTCATGGGGTGTACCTCCGAATAATGTTGCTTTTGTGTTGAACGTGTGATATGCTGTCAGCGGCACTTGAAAAAGTGCTGGGTGCTGTCAATAAAACGGTAGGCGGTTTGCCCCTCATTTTTGAGGGCGGCTTCTTGTCCTCTGAAAGGAGGGCTGCTCATGAGTACAAACGAAGTACTTCAGCTTTGCTTGGTCATCATAGGCATGTGCAATCTGTTTGTTCAGATTATCAACATAAAGAAGTAATCGCCGTCCCCTGACACAGTTCGGCGATTACATCAAAAAACTCCGGGGGCTGACCGTCTATCGGCAGCACTCTTCTGTATAGTCATTATATAGCCTCGCCTGCGCATTTGTCAAGTGGCGGACGGGGCTTTTGCGTCAAGAACCGAAAAAAGCCCGTCGTAGGCTCGACAGGCTTTGTTTCGGGTAATGTAAAATTACACAGCGCGGGTGACCTTGCCGCTGCGCAGGCAGCGAGTGCAGACGTAAACATGCTTGGGAGAACCGTCCACGATGGCCTTGACGCGCTTCACATTGGGCTTCCAAGTACGGTTGGAGCGTCTGTGGGAATGGCTGACCTGAATGCCGAAAGCCACATCCTTGTCGCAGAACTGACACTTTGCCATGAGTTGAAGCACCTCCTTGCTTGTGTTTAGCTGTTTTTGGACAGCTTTA
>CAZXVA010000076.1:0-6982 GCA_964644305.1 uncultured Oscillospiraceae bacterium | reverse complement strand
TCGACGGCAACGGCCGTTGGGCTAAAAAGCGCGGTATGCCGCGCACGGCGGGTCACGCCGCCGGGGCGGAGACCTTCCGCCGCATCGCCACCTACTGCAAGAACATCGGCGTGGAATACCTCACGGTGTACGCCTTTTCCACCGAGAACTGGAAGCGCCCGGAGGGCGAGGTAGGGACGATTATGAAGCTCCTGGACAAATACCTCAAAGAGGCCATCGCCACCATGGAGCGCGACAAGATAAAGATGAAGGTCCTCGGCGACGTCACCGCCCTCTCGCCGGAGCTTCAATCGGAAATCGCCCGCACGAATGAGATCAGCTCTCACTATGACGGCTTTCAGGCCAATATCTGCCTCAACTACGGCGGCAGGGACGAAATTGTCCGCGCGGCGCAAAAATATGCCGAGGCCTATGCCGCCGGTGAGACCGAGGGGGAGCTTACGGAGGACGAATTTTCGTCTTATCTTTATTCCGCCGGTATCCCCGACCCGGATTTGCTGATTCGTCCGGGCGGCGAGGTGCGCATTTCAAACTTCCTCTTGTGGCAGTGCGCCTATTCGGAGTTTTATTTCACCGATGTTTTGTGGCCGGACTTCACGCCGGAGGAGCTTGAGCGCGCCATCGCGGTCTTCCAAAGCCGCGACAGACGTTACGGCGGGGTGAAAAACCCGTGACCGCGCTTCAAGAGCGCCTTTTCGCCCTGCGGGACGAGGCGTATCGCGGCTTCAACGCCCGCCTCGTGCCGAGCAGGGACAAATCCGCCTTCATCGGCGTCAGGACGCCTCAGCTCCGCGCGCTTGCAAAGCAGTATGACGCCGTTTTGCCCTATTTCACCGCGCGGAAGCTACCCACCCGGACGCACAACAAGGCCATTCAAAAGGCCGTGGAAAGCTATCGCGTCAGCGATGAGCACAAGGCGCAGCTCCGCGCCTTACGGATAAAGGAGAAACAAAATGCTTAAAGCAATTTCAATACTGGGCTGCACCGGCTCAATCGGCCGCCAAAGCATCGACGTGGCCGAGCACATGCACCTGCCCGTGGCGGCCTTGGCCGCCTCGCGCAGCATAAAGCTTTTGGAGGAGCAGGCGCGCCGCCTGAAGCCCAAATTCGTCGCCGTTTATGATGAACAGGCGGCAAAGGAGTTCAAAATCGCCGTGGCGGACACCGACATCCGCGTCGGCAGCGGCATTGACGGCCTCATCGAGGCCGCGACGCTGGATGAAATCGACTGCGTTGTCACCGCCGTGTCCGGCGCGATTGGGCTCAAGCCCACTCTCGCCGCCATTGACGCGAAAAAGCGCATTGCCCTTGCCAACAAAGAAACGCTCGTCTGCGCGGGCGAAATCGTCATGCGCCGGGCAAAAGAGCGCGGCGCGGAAATCGTCCCCGTCGACTCCGAGCACTCGGCCATATTCCAGTGCCTCATGGGGCGCAGACCCGACGAGCTGAAAAAGCTGCTTTTGACCGGGTCGGGCGGGCCTTTCAGAGGCCGCGCGCGCTCCGAGCTTGAAAACATCACCCCCGAACAGGCCGTCAAGCACCCCAACTGGAGCATGGGCGCGAAAATCTCGGTTGACAGCGCCACGATGATGAACAAGGGCTTGGAGTTTATCGAGGCGATGCATCTCTTCGGCGTCACGCCCGATGATATTCAGGTGGTTATTCACCCGCAAAGCGTCATACACTCTATGGTGGAGCTTGTTGACGGCACGGTCATCGCCCAGCTCGGCGCGCAGGATATGCGCCTGCCCATCCAGCTTGCGCTCAGCTACCCCGAACGCGTGGACGCCGTGCGCGATGTGCTTGATTTTTATAACCTCGCCGACCTCACGTTCTTTGCGCCCGATTTTGAAAGCACCCCGTGCCTGCGCCTTGCCATTGACGCGGCGCGCACAGGCGGCACGGCCGGGTGCGTCATGAGCGCGGCAAACGAGGAGGCCGTGCGCCTTTTCCTCAACCACAAGCTCGGCTACAACCGCATTTACGATTGCGCCGCCGAGGCCATTGAAACCGTCGGCGTCGTGCACACCCATGAGCTTGACGAGATTATCGCCGCCGACGCCGCCGCAAGGCGCTTCGTGAAGGAAAAATACGGCGCGCAATAACTTCCACTTCGCACAACCTTGACCCTTGGGAGCAATTACATGACAATGACAGCAGTTTATATCATTCTCGCAATTTTCATCTTCGGCCTGCTCATCGCCATTCATGAGCTCGGGCATTTCACCGCCGCGAAAATTTTCGGCGTGCGCGTGGAGGAATTCGCCTTCGGCATGGGGCCCATTCTCCTCAAAAAGCAGGGCAAAGAAACGCTTTATTCTCTCCGCGCCCTGCCCATCGGCGGCTTTTGCGCCATGACGGGGGAGGACGAGGCGTCCGATGACCCGCGCGCCTTCACCGCGCAAAAGCCGTGGAAACGCGCCGTTATCCTCGCCGCGGGGGCATTCATGAATTTCGTGATGGGCTTTGTGTTCGTCGTGATAATCTATGCCTCGGCCACGGCGTTTCGCGCGCCGGTCATCGCCGATTTCATGGACGGCTGCCCCTACGAGGGCGCGGACGCGCTCATGGTCGGAGATAGGTTTGTGAGCATTGACGGCAAGCAAATCTATCAGCTCAGCGACGTTTCGGACTTTCTCTCGCGCGGCGACGGCACGCATGACATCGTCGTCCGCCGCGACGGCAAGCGCGTTGCGCTTGACGATTTCAAGCTCGTCCCCGTTCAGTACCCCGGCGAGCAGAGCAAAATGTACGGCTTTTACTTCGGCCTTGACGAGGGAACTGTGTTCAACAAGCTCCGCTACTCTTGGAACACCACCATGGAGTTTTCACGCTGGGTGTGGATGGGGCTTGAGCAGATGGTCGAGGGTCAGGTGAGCATGGACGATATGGCAGGGCCTGTCGGCATTGTCAACCTGATGGCCGAAACGGGCGAAAACGCCGCCAGCACGCTCGACGCCGTCATGGATATCATTTATCTCGGCGCGTTCATCGCCGTCAACCTCGCCATTATGAACCTTTTGCCCATCCCCGCGCTCGACGGCGGGCGCATTTTCCTGCTGCTTGTGACGTGGCTTATCGAGGCCGTCACGAAAAAGCACCTGAACCCTAAGTATGAAGGCTATATCCACGCCGCCGGAATGGCGCTTTTGCTGGCATTGATGGCCATTGTGATGTTCAACGATATAGTGAGGATAATTGCAAAATGAGCGACAAACGAAACAACACCAAAAAAATCCGCGTCGGCGGCCTTGAGATAGGCGGCGACGCGCCTGTCACCGTGCAGTCGATGTGCAACACCAAGACCTGGGACGTTGACGCGACTGTGCAGCAGATAAAAAACCTGCGCGCCGCCGGGTGCGACATCGTGCGCATCGCCATCCCCGACATGAACGCCGCGCGCGCCGTCTCCGCGATAAAAGAGCAGGTCGACCTGCCCCTCGTGGCGGACATTCACTTTGATTATCGCCTCGCGCTGGAAGCCGCCGCGCGCGGCATTGACAAAATCCGCATCAACCCCGGCAACATCGGCGCGGAGGAAAATGTCAAGGCCGTGGCGGAGGCCTGCCGCACGCGCGGCATACCCATCCGCATCGGCGTCAACGCCGGCAGCCTTGAGCCGCGCCTTTTGGAAAAGTACGGCCACCCCTGCCCCGAAGCCATGGTCGAAAGCGCGGCCTGTCATGCCGCCCTTTTGGAGAAGTTTGATTTCAATGATATCTGCATCTCCATGAAGTCCTCCTCCGTGCCGCTCACCGTCGCGGCCTACCGCCTCGCCGCCGAGCGCTTTGAATACCCCCTGCACCTCGGCATCACCGAAACCGGCACCGAGTGGAACGGCACAATCCAGTCCGCCGTCGGCATCGGCACGCTTTTGTGCGAGGGCATCGGCAACACCGTGCGCGTCTCTCTCACGGCCGACCCCGTGCGCGAGGTCAGCGCCGGCATCGCCATTTTGAAGGCCGCGGGCGTTCGCCGCGGCGGGGTGCGCTTTGTCTCCTGCCCCACCTGCGGCCGAACCGAAATTGACCTCATCTCGCTTGCAAGCAAGGTTGAATCCCTTGTCCGCGACATGGACAGAGACATCACCGTGGCCGTGATGGGCTGCGTCGTCAACGGGCCGGGTGAGGCGCGCGAGGCCGATTACGGCATCGCCGGCGGCAAGAACAAAGGCCTCCTCTTCAAAAAGGGCGAGGTCGTCGGTACATACCCCTATGACGAGCTGTGCCCCGCCCTCATCCGGCTCATCGAAAGCGACGGGCAGAACAAATGAGCGCGCAGCACACACCGTTTTTGACCATTTTCCCCGAATGCGCGTCCCTCGGCATCGTCGCGGGCGGCCTTGAAAAGGCCTACGTCACCGACGTGAAAATCATCGCCGCCGAGGGCAGCATGACAATCGCGGCGTGGTTCGCCGCGATGCCCTCCCCGGCGGAGATCACGCGCATAACCGGGCTTATCCGCGCCATATTCTCCCTCACCCTCGTCACCATCGAGGCCGATTACCCCGCGCCCAAGGGCGCCCCCACGGCCGCGGGCGCATACACCGCCGCGAGTGCCTCCGCGCCCCGCCCCGGCGCGGGCGGCAGCGTGCTCTACGGCCGCATGATCAAGCAGCAGCCCGTCCCCATGAGCGGCATTTCGCTCGAATCCGGCAGAATCACCGTCGAGGGTGACGTCGTCGCCGTCATGAGCAAGACCCTGCAAAAGGGCGGGGGAGTGCTCTGCTTTGACATGACCGACCGCACAAACTCCGTGCGCATTTCGCGCTATATGCGCGCCGATGAGGACAAGTCCGTCATCGCCGCCGTCAACGTCGGCGACCATCTCATCGTGCAGGGCGAGATCACCTATTCCAAGTATGAGGATGACCTCGTGCTCGACCCGCGCAACATCGTCAAAACCAAAAAGACCGTCCGCCCGGACAATGCCGAGGAAAAGCGGGTTGAGCTGCATTTGCACACGCGCTTTTCCGCCCTTGACGCGCTCACCGACCCCGCCGCCGTTGTCGAACGCGCGGCGTATTGGGGCATGCCCGCCATCGCCGTGACGGATCACGGCGTGGCTCAGGCGTTCCCGGACATGTGGAAAGCCGGGAAGAAGCGCGGCGTCAAGATAATTTACGGCATGGAGGCGTATTATTACAACGACATGGACGGCAACAGCGCCGTCATCGGCAAGTCCCAGCTCCCGCTGGACGCCGAATTCGTTGCCTTTGACATTGAAACCACCGGCCTCAACGCCCTCAACGACCGCATGACGGAAATCGGCGCGGTCATATTCTCCGGCGGCAATGTGATACGCGAATTCAACACCTTTGTCGACCCCAAAATGCACATCCCGCCCGACATCACCAAGCTCACCGGCATCCGCGACAGCGACGTCGCTGGTGCGCCCGATGAAAAAACCGCCATGCAAATGTTCATGGACTTCGCCGGGGACAGGCCGCTCATCGCGCACAACGCGCATTTTGACGTCGGCTTCATGACGGCGGCGGCAAACCGCCAGGGCTTGCGCTTTGCGCCGGTGTTTATGGACACGCTCGCCCTCGCTCAGGCGCTTTTGCCGGAGCTCAAGCGCTTCAAGCTCGACATCGTTTCAAATCACCTCGGTCTCCCGCAGTTCAACCACCACCGCGCCTCGGATGACGCGATGGTTGTCGCGCGCATGATGGACAAGTTCATCCCCATGCTGCGCCAACGCGGCGCGAAAACCGTTGACGACGTCGAAACGGTTTATCATTCCATCCGCCGCACGGACGTGGCCAAGACCTATCACATGGTTCTCCTCGTCCAAAACCGCAAGGGGCTCAAAAACCTCTATGAAATGATTTCCCAGTCCTATCTCAACCATTTTCACCGCACCCCCAACATCCCCAAAAGCCTCCTGGTGCAGCACCGCGAGGGCATCCTCGTCGGCTCTGCCTGCGGCATGGGCGAGCTTTACGGCGCGGTCATGAAGGGCGCAAACCAGCGCGAGCTTGAAAAAATCGCCAAGCTCTATGACTATCTCGAAATTCAGCCGATATGCAACAACGCCTTCCTCATCGACAACGGCACCGTGCGCGACGAAAAGGTTTTGCAGGACTATAACCGCGTCATTTTGAACCTCGGCAAAAAGCTGGGCAAACCCGTCATTGCCGCGAGCGACGTGCACTTTCTGGACGCCGAGGATGAGCAATACCGCAAGATTTTGCAGGCGGCCAAAAAGTTTTCCGACGCGGACAGAAGCTGCCCCATCTTCCTGCGCACCACGGACGAAATGCTTGCCGAGTTTAAGTATCTGGGCGAAGAAACGGCGCGCGAGGTCGTCATCACCAACACCCGCGCCATCGCCGACACGGTCGAGGAGATTGAGCTTTTGCCCAAGGATCTCTTCCCCCCGAAAATCGAAAACTCCGCCGAACAGCTCAAAACCTTGGTTTACGACAAAATGCACCGCATTTACGGCGAAAACCCGCCTGAGCTGGTGCAAAGCCGCGTCGATGTCGAGCTTAAAACCATACTCGACCATAATTATGACGTCATTTATATGTCCGCCCAAAAGCTGGTTGAAAACTCGCTTGAAAACGGCTATCTCGTCGGCTCGCGTGGGTCTGTCGGCTCGTCGATAGTGGCGTACATGTCCGGCATCACCGAGGTCAACTCCCTCCCGCCGCACTATGTCTGCCCCAAGTGCTGCCACAGCGAATTCGTCACCGACGGCAGCTTCGGCTGCGGCGCGGACATGCCGGAAAAGGACTGCCCCGAATGCGGCGAAAGAATGCGCCGCGACGGCTTCAACATCCCGTTTGAAACCTTCCTCGGCTTCCCCGGCAATGAAAAAACCCCCGATATCGACCTCAACTTCTCGGGTGAATATCAGGCCAAGGCGCATAAATACACCGAAACCCTCTTCGGCTCGGATCACGTTTTCCGCGCCGGGACCATCGGCACTCTCGCGGAAAAAACGGCCTACGGCTATGTCAAGAACTATCTTGAAG
>CAZXVA010000075.1:0-7008 GCA_964644305.1 uncultured Oscillospiraceae bacterium | reverse complement strand
GAGAGAGAGCCAAGGTGCGGGGCGGTTGAGCCGGGTGTTCTAATTGGGATTGGAGTAAATACGAAGCACGGTGGTAAAGGCAGACCGCGCCGCCGAAAGGCGGCACGGGGTGACTCTCTCAGTCAGCCTTGCGGCTGACAGCTCTCTCTGAGAGAGAGCCAAGGTGCAGGGCGGTTGAGCCGGGTGTTCTAATTGGGATTGGAGCAATGCCGAGAACGGTGCAAAAGGCAGACCGCGCCGCCGAAAGGCGGCACGGGCGATCCCCTCAGTCGCCGCAGAGCGGCGACAGCTCCCCTTGATGCCCAAGGGGAGCCTAGATGTGGACGGAATTCCGCACTTCTGATTGGGGAATGTGCGCATTTCGGAGTATAATTGCAGTAGAAACAGAACTTATATCTGAAATCCATTTGTAGGGGAGGCAATCTGCCTCCCGCCGGAATGCACCGTTTGATGCGCAAGGGGAGTCGAGAGGAGGACGAAGTTTTGCGCAAATAATTATCAAAAACAGCAAAACAACAGTCAAAAAGCAAACGAAATCAGCCGGAAACTGACAATACGTCTGCAAATCGCGGGCTTTTCAATATAAAGCCGAACGCTTTTCAATATAAAACCGCCCGCTTTTGGAGCGGGCGGAAACTGGGTTTTTTATTTTTGGAGGTTGAGATAGCCTATAAATTAAGCCTGCTTCTCTTTCTTGCCCTTGGCAATGACCTGGATACCCTCGATGACGAGGATAACAGCCAGAACGACAAGGCCGATGGACCAAATCATCTGGAACCAGTCGCCCCAAGCAGCGCCGGCAGCGGCGATGAGCTTGATCTTGGCGATGATGGTCATGGTGAGAGAAGTGATGGTCGCAACGAGCATGAAGGCCATCGGGAAGAAGAACATCTTGTTGTTCTTGCCGATGTTGCCGAGCCATGCAGCGACAGCGAGCATAGCGATACCGGCGAGGAGCTGGTTGGCAGCGCCGAACACGCCCCAGATCTGGCTCAGGCCCATGAAGCCCATGCCGCAGCCGATGACGACCATGATGAGGGTGGAAACGAACGGGTTGGAGAAGAACTTGCGAACACCGCTGAGCTCCTCGCGGGTCTTGCCTTCGGGAATGAACAGCTCGGCAAACATGTAACGGGAAAGACGCGTGCCGGAGTCAAGAGAGGTCAGAGCAAAGACGGAAACAGCGAGGGTGAGGAGGGTGTAGGTGGTGTCGTAAACGGGGTTGGAGAAGTCTGCAACACCGCCGAACATGGTGGCAACCATGGTGGCAACGCCGCCGGCGAAGATCGTGGGAGGCGCGGAGAGGAGGAACTTGTCGCCGCCGCCGATGTTGGTCTCTTTGAAGACAACGCCGACTGCGATGAGAGCGACGATGGCGAGAGCGGACTCAACGATCATTGCGCCGTAGCCGATGACCTTGGCGTCCTTCTCAGAGTCGAGCTGCTTGGAAGTCGTACCGGAACCGATGAGAGAGTGGAAGCCGGAGACTGCGCCGCAGGCGACGGTGATGAACAGAGTCGGGAAGAGGGTGCTTGCGCCGTTGATGCCGCTCCAGCCGGTGAAGGCGGGCAGGTCAACAGTGGCGCCGGAGAAGATGATGCCGACGAAGGCGATGATCATCATACCGTAGAGCAGGAAGGAGCTGAGGTAGTCACGCGGCTGGAGGAGCATCCAAACAGGAAGCAGAGAGGCCACGATGATGTAAACAGCGATGAAGAGAACCCAGAAGGTACGGCTGGCGTTGACACCGAAGTTCAGGCCGGCGATGGTGATGAGCACGATGCCGATGATGCCGGCGATGGTGGCAGGGCCGACCTTGCAGTTCTTGCGGTAAACAAAGTAACCGAAGATGAAGGCAATGACGATGAAGAGGAGGGAGGTCGTTGCGGTGGAGGCGTTGCCGCTGACGTTTTCGCGGCCGACGGTGAAGATCGGGCCCTCGGAAACGAAGGTGCCTGCAACAACTGCGGTGAAGGATGCAATGACGAGAATGAGAACGAGCAGGGCAAAGATGGTGAACAGTCTCTGCGCCTTGACGCCCATTTCGGACTTGATGACTTCGCCGACGGAGCCGCCGTTGTGGCGGATGGAGGCGAAGAGAGCACCGAAGTCATGCATAGCGCCGAAGAAGATGCCGCCGATGACAATCCACAGGAAAACGGGAACCCAGCCGAAAACTGCGGCCTGGATAGGTCCGTTGATGGGGCCTGCGCCCGCGATGGACGAGAAGTGGTGACCCATCAGGACGGCGGGGTTGGCAGGAACGAAGTCCTTTCCGTCGTAACTGGTGTGTGCCGGGGTCTCGTGGTTGGGGTCAACGCCCCACTGCTTTGCAAGCCAAGAGCCGTAGAAAATGTAGCCCAGGGCGAGCAGAACAACTGCGATGAGAAGAATAAGTACTGCGCTCACACTTTTCACTCCTTAAATGAAAGTATAAAATTTATCGCTTTTCGCTTCAAGAGCCCCTCAGTCTCTATTCGCGAACAGCTTACTGAAATAAGGGACAAGCTCGTGCCCGGCGCGGTTGGTGCTGACCGAACGCGTGCTCAAATCGACTATACCGGCTTTCAGCTCGGTATACCCATGCAGGGAGAATTTATAGCTCTTGGAAAAGCTGAGTTTTTGAACGTGCTTGGCTGTTTCCTTGTCGACACTGTCTGCCACGAAAACGAGCTTGACATTGGTGTATTGATGCTCTTTGTGGGGCTTGACGCGCGGGAGGGATTCATCCAGCGCCATTTTCACGGCCTTGTCAATCGCGGCCTTGTCATAGCTCGGCGCGGAAAAAACATAGGCAAACTCGTTGGTCTCATTGCCCCAAATCTTGATGTTTTTTGAAATCCAATATCTCTCGTCGCGGGAGAAATAGTCGGCGCGGAAGCTCAAAGGCGCTTCACTTTCCTGCGCCGGGAGGACGTTATAATAGGCGCTGTAGGAATCGCTGAGCACCTCGATGAAATTTTCCCGCTCCATGGCGCGCCTCCTGCAAAGAAATGATAAAGAATAAACGCTTTCTTAAATGCTTATTGGCAAATCCTTACGATAACTTTACGGATTTGGCCAAATCCTCAACATGAATATAACGCATTCTCAAAAAAATTTCAATAGGCAATTCATAAAAAATCCACATTTTATTGACGAAGCTTCTGGTTTTTGCGGTGTTTTTGCCTTATGTAAACCGGGTTTTAGGCATTTTTCGGATATACATGCTTTTGCTGCGGCGTCAAGAACCGCATTAGCGGCAAATTAACGGGCTTTACCGAAACTTAACGGCGTAAAGATTTTATCGAGTTTTAACAAACGGTTAACTTTTATCAAGCAAGTGTTATTTTTCTGTCGGTGGTTTACAGCTTCAAAATTTTGATGTATATTTACTATATATAAAAGAAAGATTGATTTTTTCAGAGGTTAAAGATGGAGTACAGACTGTGCGTCCCCTGCTTGCTGGGGCTGGAAGGGCCGATCGCGGACGAGCTGCGGCGGCTTGACATGCGCAACGTGGAAAGTGAGAACGGGCGCGTGTATTTTTCGGGCGACGAGGCCGCCATTGCGCGCGCAAATGTGAATCTGCGCATCGGCGAGCGCGTTTTGGTGGAGCTGGGGCGCTTTCGCGCGGTGACATTCGAGGAGCTTTTTCAGGGTGTGAAGGCCATACGTTGGGAGGAGATGATCCCGCGCGACGGGGCGTTCCCCGTGAAGGGGTACAGCCTCAACTCCGCGCTGTTCTCCGTGTCCGACTGCCAAAAGATAATCAAAAAGGCCATTGTGGAGCGCTTGAAGGGCGTTTACGGGCTTGAATGGTTTCCGGAAAGCGCGGAGACGTATCAGGTGCAGTTTTCGATAATGAAGGACAGTGTGTCCGTTTGCCTTGACACCTCCGGCGAGGGGCTGCACAAGCGCGGCTATCGCCCGGCGCACAACGCCGCCCCCTTGAAGGAGACAATGGCCGCGGCGATGGTGAAGCTGTCGCGCTATATGGGGCGCGGGGATTTCGCCGACCCGTTCTGCGGCAGCGGCACAATTCCCATTGAGGCCGCGCTCATCGCGCGCAACATCGCACCGGGGTTGAATCGCGGCTTCGCCGCGATGAATTGGCGCGGCATGTCCAAGCGCGTGTGGCAGGACGCCCGCGACGAGGCCAAGGCGCGCGAATATCACGGAGAATATTCCATCCTCGGCACGGACATCGACCCCAAGGCCATCGCCATTGCGCGCGAAAACGCTGAGCGCGCGGGAGTGGCGGACATTGTGCGCTTTGAGGTGGCAGACGCGACGGCGTTCGCGCGAGAGACCGAGCGCGGCATAATCGTGACCAATCCCCCCTACGGCGAGCGCATTATGGAAAAGCAACAGGCCGAGGAGCTTTACCGCGCGTTCGGCGCGGCGTGGAGCAAAACCGCGAACTGGCAGCTTTATCTTCTCAGCTCGCACACGGAGTTTGAGCGCTGCTTCGGCAAGCCCGCCGACAAAAAGCGCAAGCTCTACAACGGCATGATAAAATGCGATCTGTTCATGTACTATAAGTAAGCACCACCTACTATATATAAATTTGGGAGCGGGAAAGAGATATGAAGCACCTTTTCATCGTCAACCCCATTGCCGGAGGCAAGGATCACACCGAGGAGGTTCGCGCGAAGGTCGAGGCGGCCTTTGCCGCGCGCGAGGGCGAATATGAAATATACGTCACGCGCGCCCCGATGGACGCAACGGCCAAAATAACCGCCGAGGCCGCCACGGGCGAGGAGCTGCGCGTATACGCCTGCGGCGGCGACGGGACGTTCAACGAATGCGTCTGCGGCGCGGCGGGGCATGAAAACGTCGCACTGTGCCCCTTCCCCACCGGCACCGGCAATGACTTTTGCCGCATGTTCGGCAAGGAAAGCGAGCTTTACCGCGAGCTGGACGCGCTGCTGGACGGCACAACGCGCAAAATCGACCTCATCCGCGTCAATGACCGCTGGTGCAGCAACATCGCCTCCGTCGGCATCGACGCGCGCATAGGCACCGACGTGCACAAATACAGCCACCTGCCCCTCATCGGCGGCGCGGCGGGTTACGTGGTGTCGGCCGTGGTGAACATGTTCAAGGGCATCAGCCGCAACATGTATGTCAAGTGCGGCGATTATTACGCCGAGGGCAAGCACACTCTGCTTTGCGCATGCAACGGCCGCTTTTACGGCGGCGGCTTCAACCCCACGATGGACGCCCGCCCCGACGACGGCGAGCTCGACTTCATCATCGTGCGCCAAGTCAGCATTTTCACCTTCGCCCGCCTCATCGGCAAATACGCCGCCGGGCGCGCGGATGAATTCCCCAAATACGTCACCCACCTCAAGGGCACGAAAATCGAAATCGGCTTTGACGACGAGGAGGTCATCAACGTCGACGGCGAGGGCATATTCGCCAAGCGCGTCACCATGGAGCTTGTCCCCGGCGCGGCGCGGCTCATCGTCCCGCGCGGCATGAAATTCTTCGAGTGATTTTCGGGCGGGATTCTTATATAAATTTTCCTACAAAAGTTTTCACAGAAAGTTAATAAAATTTTTCGCAAAAATGCCTCTTGGGGGCTTGCAAAAAATCAAAAGTGTGGTATTATAAGCTTCGTTAGCACTCAGGGTGTTTGAGTGCTAACGAAGCTGAATTACTTTGTTAAAAAAATTTGGAGGTATATACGCAATGAAACTCAAACCGTTAGCTGACAGAGTCGTCCTCAAGCAGAATGAGGCCGAGGAGCGCACCTCTTCCGGCATATTCCTGACCGCGTCCGCGCAGGAGAAGCCCGAAGTTTACGAAGTGGTCGAGGTCGGCCCCGGCGGGCTGGTCGACGGCAACGAGGTGGAGATGATAGTCAAGGCCGGCGAGAAGGTTCTCGTGGGCAAGTACAGCGGCACCAAGGTCAAGCTCGACGAGGTCGAGTACACCATCGTGCGCCAGAGCGACATTTTGGCCGTCATCGAGTAATAAAGGCACAGTAATAACTAGGAGGTTTAATATATCATGGCTAAACAGATTATTTACGGCGAAGAAGCAAGAAAGGCTATCGAGCGCGGCGTCAATCAGCTGGCCGATACCGTCAAAATAACCCTTGGCCCGAAGGGCCGCAACGTCGTGCTTGACAAGAAGTTCGGCACTCCGCTCATCACCAACGACGGCGTGACCATCGCCAAGGAGATCGAGCTGGAAGACGCTTTTGAGAACATGGGCGCACAGCTCATTAAAGAAGTGTCCACCAAGACCAACGACGTGGCCGGCGACGGCACCACCTCCGCCACCATCCTCGCACAGGCAATGATAAACGAGGGTCTTAAGAACCTCGCAGCCGGTGCAAACCCCATGGTCATGAAGCGCGGCATCCAGAAAGCCACCGAGGCCGCCGTTGAGGCCGTCAAGGCCGCGTCTCAGCCCGTTTCCGGCACGAAGGATATCGCCCGCGTCGGCACCATCTCCTCCGGCGACGAGCACATCGGCACGCTCATCAGCGAGGCCATGGAAAAGGTCAGCCAGAACGGCGTTATCACCATTGAAGAGTCCAAGACCGCCGAGACCTACTCCGACGTCGTCGAGGGTATGCAGTTTGACCGCGGCTACCTCAGCCCGTACATGGCCACCGACATGGACAAGATGGAAGCCGTCATCGACGACGCGCTCATCCTTATCACCGACAAGAAGATCTCCAACATTCAGGAGATTCTGCCCCTGCTGGAGCAGATAGTCAAGGCCGGCCGCAAGCTGCTCATCATCGCAGAGGACGTCGAGGGCGAGGCTCTTGCCACCATCATCCTCAACAAGCTCCGCGGCACGTTCACCTGCGTGTGCGTCAAGGCTCCCGGCTTCGGCGACAGACGCAAGGAAATGCTTCAGGATATCGCCATCCTCACCGGCGGCCAGGTCATCTCCTCCGAGCTTGGCATGGAGCTGAAGGATGCCGACCTCTCCATGCTCGGCCAGGCGCACCAGGTCAAGGTCACCAAGGAGAACACCGTCATAGTTGACGGTGCAGGCTTTTCC
>CAZXVA010000074.1:0-7144 GCA_964644305.1 uncultured Oscillospiraceae bacterium | reverse complement strand
GCCGGTGCTGCCGGTGTTGCATACGGAGTTTATATACAGCACTCTCATCTCAGAACTTTCTCCACACCATTTTGTCCACCACGCCGGTGTAAGACTGGATTATGCGCACAACCTTGGAGGAAACATTCTCGTCGGTGTAATCCGGCACGGGGAGGCCGAGATCGCCGTTTTTGTTCATTTCAACGGCGGTGTCCACCGCCTGCAAAAGCGAATGCTCGTCAATGCCGGCGAGGACGAAGCAGCCCTTGTCAAGCGCTTCGGGGCGCTCGGTGCTGGTGCGGATGCACACGGCGGGAAAGGCGTGACCCACGGAGAGGAAAAAGCTGCTCTCCTCCGGGAGTGTGCCGCTGTCGGAGACGACGGCAAAGGCGTTCATCTGCAATGCGTTATAATCGAAAAAGCCCAAGGGCTCATGGCGAATGACGCGCTTATCCAGCTCAAACCCGCTCGCCTCAAGGCGCTTGGCCGAGCGCGGGTGGCAGGAATAGAGGATGGGCAGGTCGTATTTCTGCGCCATTTTGTTGATGGCATTAAAGAGAGAGAGGAAGTTTTTCTCGGTGTCGATGTTCTCCTCGCGGTGCGCCGAGAGAAGGATATATTTCCCCTTTTCAAGGCCGAGGCGCGAATGAACGTCGGACGCTTCAATGCCCGCAAGGCTTTTGTGCAGCACCTCCGCCATGGGCGAGCCTGTGACATAAGTGCGCTCTTTGGGCATGCCGCACTCGATGAGATAGCGGCGGGCATGCTCGGAATAGGCGAGGTTGACATCGGAAATGATGTCAACAATGCGGCGGTTCGTCTCCTCGGGGAGGCATTCGTCCTTGCAGCGGTTGCCCGCCTCCATGTGGAAAACGGGGATATGCAGCCGCTTTGCCGCGACGGCGGAAAGGCAGGAATTGGTGTCCCCCAAAATCAAGAGCGCGTCGGGCTTTATCGCGGTCATGAGCTTATATGAGCAATTGATGATGTTGCCCACTGTCGCGCCGAGATCCTCCCCTGCCGCGTCCATATAAACTTCCGGCGCGGCGATGCCGAGGTCGGCAAAGAACACGCCGTTGAGGTTATAGTCATAATTCTGCCCGGTGTGGGCGAGAATGCAGTCAAAATAGCGGCGGCACTTGCCGACGACGGCGGAGAGGCGGATAATCTCCGGCCTTGTGCCGACGATGATAAGAAGCTTAAGCCGCCCGTCGTTTTTGAACGCGACGTCGGAATAATCAAGCTTTATACTCATAATTCACAGCTCCTCAAAAAAAGTGTCGGGCTTATTCGGGTCAAAGCACTCGTTTGCCCACATAAGCGTGACAAGCTCCTGCGTGTCGGAGAGGTTGATGATGGAATGGGTGTACCCCGGCAGCATGTGCACGGCCTGAATTTCATCCCCGCTCACCTCAAACTCCATCAGCTCCCCCGTGCCGATTTTGCGCTCGCGAATGAGCGCATGGCCGGACACGACGATGAACAGCTCCCACTTGGAGTTGTGCCAATGCTGACCCTTGGTGACGCCGGGCTTGGACACGTTCACGCTCATCTGCCCGCAGGAGGCGGTTTTGACAAGCTCGGTGAAGCTGCCGCGCGCGTCGGAATTCATGGTGAGGGGGTAGGCGGTTTTTTCGCGCGGGAGATAGCTGAGATAGGTGGAATAGAGCTTCTTTTCAAATGAGCCGTCGGGGATTTCGGGCATGAGGTGGGTTCTCCCCTGCGCGTCAAAGCTGTGCAAAAGCTCGACTATGCGCCCCAAGGTGGCCTTGTGCGTCACGGGGACGAAGCAATACCGCCCGTCCGCGCGCGGCACGGGCGCGAGGCCGTTATATTCACACCGATGCTCACCGCCCGAAAGCGCCGAGATAAGCTCGGCGACAACATCGTCAATGTAAACAAGCTCCAGCTCCGTGGCGGGGTCATTGACGGTGATGGGCAAATCGTGCGCGATGTTGTGGCAAAAGGTCGCCACGGCGCTGTTATAGTTCGGGCGGCACCACTTGCCGAAGATGTTGGGAAAGCGATAAACCAGCACGCGCGCGCCGGTTTTCGCGGCGTAATCGAAAAAGAGGTTTTCGCCGGCGAGCTTGGATTTGCCATACTCGGAGTCGGCATAGCGCCCGGCGAGGCCGGCCTGAGCGGAGCTTGAGAGCATGACGGGGCAGGTGTTGCCCGCGCGCTCAAGCGCGCGCAAAAGCTCCTCGGCAAAGCCGAAGTTGCCGCGCATGAATTCGCCCGCATCCTGCGGGCGATTGACCCCCGCGAGATTGAAAACGAAGTCGGCGCGGCCGCACCAAGCCGCCAGCGTCGCCGCGTCGGTTTGGCGCGTATGCTCAAACACCTCGCCGATATCGAGGCCGGGGTGGGTTCTGTCTTTGCCGTCGCGTATGTTTTCAAGCGCGCGGCAGAGGTTCTGCCCCACAAAGCCCGCCGCACCCGTGACCAGTATGTTCATCGCGCGCCCCTCAATATGCGATGCCGAGGGCGGCAAGCTCATCGCGGATGTATTGAAGTGAGAGGAGCTTTTCCTTGACCTCGTCAACGCTCAGCATGCGGGTGTTGTTGGAGTTAAACTCGGTGAGGTGGTTGCGCTCAACGTCGCCCTGGACGAAGTATTTGTCATAGTTCAGGCTGCGCTTGTCACACGGGACGCGGTAAAAGCTGCCCAAGTCCTCGGCCTTGGCGCACTCCTCATTGGTCAGCAGCGTTTCATACAGCTTTTCGCCGTGGCGGATGCCGATGACCTTGATTTTGCTCTTGTCGCCGCCGAAGAGCTCGCACACGGCCTCGGCCTGAGTTTGAATGGTGCAGGCAGGGGCTTTTTGCACGAGGATATCGCCGGTTTCGCCGTGCTCAAAGGCAAAGAGCACAAGGTCAACCGCCTCGTCAAGCGACATGATGAAGCGCGTCATCGTCGGCTCGGTGAGCGTGATGGACTCGCCCTTTTTAATCTGCTCAATCCACAGCGGAATGACGCTGCCGCGCGAGCACATGACGTTGCCATAGCGCGTGCAGCAGATGCGCGTTTTCTCACCGGGGACTGTGCGGGATTTGGCCACGACGACCTTTTCCATCATAGCCTTGCTCGTGCCCATGGCGTTTATGGGATAGGCGGCCTTGTCGGTGGAAAGGCAGATTGCGGCCTTGACACCGGCGTCAATGGCCGCAGTGAGGACATTGTCCGTGCCGAAAACATTGGTTTTCACGGCCTCCAAGGGGAAAAACTCGCAGCTCGGCACTTGCTTGAGCGCCGCCGCGTGGAAAACATAGTCCACACCGTACATCGCGTTTTTCACCGACTGCAAGTCGCGCACGTCGCCAATGTAAAACTTCAGCTTGTCCGCGCACTGCGGCAGACGCGCCTGAAAATCGTGGCGCATGTCGTCCTGCTTTTTCTCGTCGCGCGAGAAAATGCGGATTTCGCCAATGTCGCTTTGGACAAAGCGGCTGAGCACCGCGTTGCCGAACGAGCCTGTTCCGCCGGTTATCATGAGAGTTTTGCCGTTAAACATCGGGCTTATCCTCCGTCAAATCGAGCTCGGCGACACACCTGTCAAAGTGGTCGAGGAGCATGGTCTTGTCAAAATGCGCTTGGAAGTAGGCGCGGGAATTCGCGCCGTATTCTTTGAGTCTGCCGGAATCGCGCAGCGCCGCGACGGCATCGCACAAGGCGTCCTCGTCGCCGATGGGGCAGCACACGCCGCAATCGGCCTCGTGCACAATGCGCTCGGTCTCGCCCGTGGCACAGGCAAGAATCGGCATGCCGCAGGCCATGTAGGATTGAAGCTTCGCGGGAATGGTATTGGCGAAAAGCGGGTTATTCATGAACGAGACAAACGCCGCGTCGCATTCTCCCAAAATGGCGGGGATGTCCTCCGCCGCCTGACGGGGCAGCATGAGGAACATGTCGCGCACATCAAGCGCGGCGATGCTCTCCTCCAGCGCGGCCTTGGAGCGCCCGTCCCCCACGATGACGAACTGCGCCGACTCGCCGCGCGCCTTCATCGCCGCTGCGGCGCGGGGCAAAATGTCCAGCCCCTGCGCCTGACCGACGTTGCCGGTGAACGCGATTTTGAACCGCCCGTCGTCGGGGATAAGGGCGCTTGCGGAACGCGCGACGGGGCGATAAAAGTCCTCGGCATACTGCGGCCAATAGCTCACCGCGCCCGCACATTCCGGCACACGCGCGGATATTTCACGCACGAAGCTCGGAGAGGTGGCGAAAATGCGGTCGCAGCGGCGGTAGATATAATCCACCATGCGCCCGATGGGGTTGAGCACAAGGGGCGAATGAATGCCGGTGACGATTTCGATGTTGTCCGGCCAAAGATCCTGCACATACAGCCAGCAGGGGATTTTCTTCCGCCGGGCGTACCACACGCCCACCAGCACCTGTGTCATGGGCGAGACCTCGAAGTTGAACACCATGTCGGCGTCCAGCCGCGTGAAGCACTTCCAAAAAAAGCCCGACACGACGAACGAGAGGTAGTTCAGGCACATGCCGACAGAGCTTTTGCCGCGCGCGATGAGCGGAATGCGGATGATGTCCATGCCGTTGTAGCTCTCGCGCCGCTTTTTGAAAAGGCCGTAGCCGTCGAAATACTTGCCGTAGGGGTAGTTCGGGATGCCGGTGAGCACCGTGACCTTGTACCCCCGGCGCACCCACTCGGTGCACATGTCGTTAATGCGGAAGGCCTCGGGGTAAAAGTACTGGCTGACGACGAGAATATGCTTTTTTTCGCGCGGTGAAGTGCTCATTGCATGCCCTCTGTGATTTTTATGCTCTCTTGCAGGCTATATAGCCTGTATTCGCCGCCCTTGTAGTCGCTCAGTGCCATGTCATAGCTGAGGCTGCCGAACGCCTTGTTGACAAGCGAGGTGAACACGCCCAAAAATTTCAGTGCCCACGTCAGGCCGCCGATGAGGCGGATTTTGCGCCCGTGCGCGGCGGCGATCATGCGCACAAGCTCGGAGGTGTTGGAATACTCCCCGTTTTGGGGGAAAAACGTGCCGCTCTCGTCATTATCTATCATGAGCTTGACAAAGGCCATGAGGTTGCCGACAAAGAGCATGCTGCGCTCATTGTCCACACGCGGGAAAATGTGCAGATGCCGCGCGAAGAGCGACAGCACCGGGTAATTTCCCCGGCAGCCGGGGCCGTATATCATCGGCGGGCGGAGTATGACGACCTTGAAGTGCTCGTTTTCGAGCTTTTTGAGCTTGAGCTCGGCTTGGAGCTTGCTGTCGCCGTAGGCGTTGGCCGGGGAGCACATTGTGCCCCGCTCAATCCGCCGCCGCTCGCCCACGGGTGCGCTGTCGCCATAGACGATGGCCGAGCTCATGAAGATGAACTGGTGCACGCCCTCGCGCCGCGCCTTTTTGGCAAGCTCCTCGGTGAGGTCGGTGTTGATGCGGTAATATGTCTGCGCCTTTTCCGCGCTGATGTGGCCGTTGTCGGAGTGAGCAAGCCCCGCCACGTGGTAAACCGTGTCAAAGCCGGTGAAGTCCTCATCGCGCCATGAGCCGTCGCGCATGCTGATTGCCACGGCGGTATAGCCCGGAAAACGCTCTATGTAGCTTTTAAAGCTTTTGCCGAGATAGCTGTTTATCCCGGTGATGAGTATGCGCTTCATTGCCTCCGCCCCCGTTCAAGCTCGCCTGTGCCGCCCTCGACCACGCCGTCGTGCTTCAAAACACTGACGATGGTGCCGAAAAAGCACTTGCAGTCAAAGCCAAAGCCCATGCGCGCCACATACTCCCCATCAAGGCGCGCCTTGACGTCAATGGGCAGCTCGTCGCGCCCGTTTATCTGCGCCCAGCCGGTGAGACCGGGCTTGACGGCGTTCGCGCCGTATTTGTCGCGCTCGGCGATGAGGTCTTCTTGGTTCCACAGCGCGGGGCGCGGGCCGATGACGGACATTTGCCCTGCGAGAATGTTAAATAGCTGGGGCAGCTCGTCCAAGCTCGTTTTGCGCAAAAATGCGCCCGTGCGGGTAATCCACTTGGTGGGGTCGGAGAGCAGATGCGTGGGCACGTCGCGCGGGGTATCCGTGCGCATGGTGCGGAATTTCAAGATGTTGAAGAAGGTTTTATTGACGCCGTAGCGCTTTTGCCGGAAGAACACCGGCCCCGGCGAGCCGAGCTTGACGCACAGCGCGATAATCGCCATCGGAAGCCCCAGCACCACCAGCCCCGCCAGTGACAGCAGAATGTCCAATATCCTCTTGAAAACCCGCTCGTACACACTCTCACCCGCCGTTTCGTATTTTTCCCGCGTTATCTATTGCTTTCTACTATTATAATCCACTAATCGGTTCATTATATCATTGTGCCGACATGGTGTCAAATCTAAGTTGCCGATTTGCATGTGAGGGTGCGGAAAAGCGAAAAAAATAGGGCGCGGCTTGGCCGCGCCCGGTGGGATATAGAGGTGTAAGGAAAGAATCCGATTGATTTGCAAGGGGTATTTGCTTACTTGATTTCGAGGCGGCGGCTGGCGGGAAGAACCTCTTTCTTCTTGGGGAGGGTCAGGGTCAAAACGCCGTCGGCGTAGGCCGCGTCGATGCCGTCGACGTCAATGCCGGTGACATCAAAGCTCCGGCTGTAAGAGCCGTAAAAACGCTCGCGCTTGATGAAGTTGGTCTTCTTGTCCTCGTCGGCGGTGTCGAGCTTGCGCTCGGCGCTTATGGTCAGGCAATCGTTCTCAATGTCAATCTTGATGTCGTCCTTATTAAAGCCGGGCAGCTCGGATTCAAGCTTGAAGGCGTCGCCCGTGTCGCTGACGTCGGTGCGAAACGTGGAAACCACGTTGCCCTCGCCGAAAAAGCTGCGTTCGAGATTGTCCATCTCACGGAAGGGGTCAAAGGTGGCCATGCGGCGGATGGTGCGGTCAAAAGGAATGAGTTCAAACATAATATATACCTCCAATAATTTATTACAATTTTGAATTTCGATGAAGTGTTCATTTCTTTCGTTTCATCGTGTATATAATATATCGCGCAAATGTTAATAATCATAGCACAAATTATGTCCAAATCGTTAACGTTAGCACTCGGCTGAAAAGAGTGCTAACGGACTCACCGGCACAGAAACGGAAAAGTTCTATAATAAATTATAGTGGTTGCTGAAAAAGCTTGATATTACAGGCTTTTCAGGCACACGC
>CAZXVA010000073.1:0-7394 GCA_964644305.1 uncultured Oscillospiraceae bacterium | reverse complement strand
AGTTGCTGTCAAAGTGCTTTCGGACAGGGGTTCAACTCCCCTCGCTTCCACCACGAAAAAATCCTCACACCATGTCGCTGACACGGTGTGAGGATTTCTTATTTTCACTCCACTTCGATGCTATCCGGGGTGATGCTCCAGAGCTCTTTGAACAGCTCGCTTGTTTCCACTGCCAGGATTATCAGATAGGCAATTGCAAAATACAGGCCGTTGACGGCGGAGTCGCCGACCAGAGCGCCGGTATAGCTGCACAGGCTGGCAAAGGTGAGGGTCACGGGGGCATACCACTTGCGGCGATCATACATGAAATAAACCAGCGCAAGAATCTCCGCCATGTAGAAATACCGCTCGTGCATTCTCGGCAACAGGAACGGCACCAGGAGCGCCGAGATGAAAAACAGCTTCAAAAGCTGACGGGAGGTCATTTTCTTGCTGAGCGTGAGGGCGAGCATGGTGAAAATCACGACCGCGCCCACGCCGATGAATATCGCAGTGGTTTGATACTCCTCCGGTCGCGTCGAGCCGAAGAAGCGCCACACGGTCGGCGCATTGTACCACAGCTTTGCATACTCGCCCATCTGCCCGCCGTAAATGTTCATGCAGCTCAAGAGACTGCGGCCGCACAGCAGCGCGGGGAGCAGCGAGGCAAAATACACCCCCGGAATCCACAGCAGGTGCTTGGGCTTGACGCGCCCCATGAACAGCGCCACGGCCAGCGCCGGGAGAATGAACACCGCTTGCAGCTTGAAGCAGAACGCCAGCGTCCAGCTTATCGCGCAGAGTCTGCCGCGCCCGGTCAGCGCGCCCAGCACGGAGATGAGGCAAAACGCCACATAAACCGAGTCGCACTGCGCCCACTGCGCCGAATCAATCATCACCGTGGGCGAAATGAGCACGATGAGGAACGACGCCAGCTCCAGCCGGCGATCCTTCACCTCCAGCGCCACAAGGCGCAGCACCGTGTACGCCAGCACCACGTCGAAAAAGCACGACATGGACTTGATGTGCAAAAGCTCCTCCCAGCCCGTGCGCGAGAGCGCCGTGAGGAAATAGAGATAAGGCAGATTATAATCCCCGATGGGTGTGCTGAGCGCCTCTTTCAGCGGCAACGCGCCCAGCTTCTTCGTCCACGGCAGCAGGCACGAGACGAAATCGCTCGACTGAAACCCCAGCATGGTCACGCGCGCATAAAACGCGCAGCACAGGCACACCGCCGCGGCCAGCAGCATCAGCGCATCATACCGCCGCCGCAATATGAGCAGCACCATCGACAGCAGGAACAGCCCCGCGTATATCGCGGCGGCAGGCTCCGGCCAATAGGCGTTCACGCCGATGGCGGTCAGCCATATAAACGCGCCCAAGCACAGCGCGATTATCAGCGCGGCGGCAAGCTGAATGTAAATGCTGCCGTTCACGCGTTTGACGAGCTTGGCAGTAAGTGGCATGATTAAACCTCCGGTTATTCAAGCGGTATGCTGTCGGGACTGCGATGCCAATAAAGCGAGAACAGCTCCTTCAGCTCGGTGGCGAGAATGACAAGGAACGCAATGGCGAGATACCACTGGTCAAGTATGGTATAGCCGCGCACATAAATCTCCGTGAAATAGGCGATGTAGCCGACGACGGAGGAGATGATGACCGTGACCGGGATATACCACTTTTTGCGGTTGGTCATGAAATATATGAAGCTCATCACGTCTGCCATGTAAAAATACCTCTCGTGCATTCTCGGCAGGACGTAGGGCACGAGCATGGAGGAGATGAAGAAAAGGCGGATGAGCATGTCCGGCGTGAAGCACTTCACGCCCGTCAGACAGAAATACACGAACAATATCACCGCCGCCCCGGCGAGGAACACGGTCACGTTGCTGTACCCCTCAAAGTCGACGCCGGTGAAAAAGCGCCAAAGCGTGGGGGCGTTGTTATAAAGCTCGGGGTACTGCTGGGTTTGGTTTATGTATATCCCAAGGCAGCTGGAAAGGCTGCGCCCGGCGACGAGCGCGGGCACGAGCAGCGCGAAAAACACCGCCGGAACCCACAAAAGGTGCTTGGGCTTGACCCGCCCCATGAACAGCGCCACGCACAGCGCGGGCAGGGCGAATATCGCCTGAAGCTTGAACGAGAACGCCAGCGCCCAGCTAATCGCGCAAAGCCGCCCGTCGCCCTTGACGGCGGCATACAGCGACATGACGCAAAAGGCCACGTATATCGAGTCGCACTGCGCCCACTGCGCCGAGTTCATCAGCACGGAGGGAATGCCCAGCGTGACGATATACGACGCGAGCAGGATGCGCCGATCCTCCGTGACAAGTGCGAGCGTTTTCATCACGTAATAGGCCATCACGAGGTCAAAAACACACGAAAGCGCCTTTATCGGGATAATGGGCGCTATGTCCAGCCGCGAGAAAAGCAGCAGGAAGTAAAGATACGGCATGTTGTAATTGCCGATGGGCGTGACGAGCGCATCGCGCACGTTGAGTGCGCCCAGCTTTTTCACCCAATCGGCCAAAAAAGCCGTGTAGTCGCGCGATTCAAAGTACAGCAGGCACACGCGCGCGAATATCACGCACGCCAAGCACGCCGCCGCGATGAAAAGCGACAGCGCGTCAAAGCGCTTTTGCGCGATGATGAGCGCCTGCGCGGCAAAGAACAGCACGGCAAAAATCACGGCCGTCGGCACAGGGTAGTATACATTCACCTTTTCCGCAGTCAGGATGACAAACACCCCGAACCCCACGGAAAGCAGCGCCGCGACGAGATATTCAATCGGCCTTTTTTCGTCTATTTTGTTCAAAACGGCGGTGGCCTTGCTCAATAAATCACCCTCAATTATCCTCAATTATCTTGGTTAACCGTATTATTTTACTATAATGACGCGGTTTCGTCAATCATTTCCCTGTTGAGCCGAAGCCGCCCGCGCCGCGCGCGGTGTCGTCAAGCGCGTCGACCTCTTCAAAGTCGAGCGCGAGATAGGGAATGACGACAAGCTGGGCAATGCGCTCGCCGGGCTGCACCTCGCGCGCGACGGCGGAATCGTTGTGCAGCGCCACGGTGTACTCCCCGCGGTAATCGCTGTCGCACACGCCCACGCAGTTTGCCGGGCGCAGCCCCTGCTTGCTGGCAAGGCCGCTGCGCGCGAACACCGCGCCGAAATACCCCTCCGGCACGGCAATCGAAAGACCCGTGCCGACCATCGCGGTCTCGCCCGGCGCGATGACGACGGGCGCGTCCATGCAGGCGCGCAAATCATACCCCGCCGCCGAGGCCGACCCCCGCACCGGCGCCGCCGCGTCCTCGCGCAGTTTTTTGAACAATATCTTCATCTCACGCACCTCACAATCAAACTATCAAGATTATATCATATAATTTCAATTTCACAAGCAAAACCGTGGCACTCCCCCACACCTTGTCGAATTTGGACGAGGGGTGGGGAAATAGAATGGAATGAGGTGAAGCCTATGCTTTGTAGCACTCTTTTTCTTTTGACAAACGTTTTGCTGATGCTGCGCATTGCGCCGGGGGATTCGTTCCCCAAGCCGCTGAGCGCCGAGGAGGAGCAGCGCTGTCTCGCGCGCTGGGCGGAGGAGGGCGACGTGGACGCGCGCAACACGCTCGTTGAGCACAATTTGCGGCTCGTCGCGCACATCATGAAAAAATACTACACGCAGACCGACGACACCGACGACTTGATATCAATCGGGACAATCGGCCTGATCAAGGGGATAAACACCTACCGCGCGGACAGGGGCGTGCGCCTCGCCACCTACGCCAGCCGGTGCATTGAAAATGAGATACTCATGCACTTTCGCTCGCGGCGGAAGACGGCGGGTGATGTCAGCCTGTCCGACGCGCTGGACGTGGACAGCGACGGCGCGGGGCTGAGCGTGATGGACATCGTGGCCACGGACGAGGACATGGCCGACGTCGTGGGCAGCGAGGAAATATGCCGGAGTCTGCACGGGTGCATGCAGCGTGAGCTGAGTGAGCGCGAGCGCGCGGTGATAACAATGCGCTACGGCATGGGCGGCGCGAAGCCCAAAACCCAGCGCGAAACCGCGACCGAGTGCGGCATAAGCCGCTCGTATGTATCACGCATCGAAAAGCGCGCACTGGAAAAGCTCCGCGCCGCCCTGGGCGAAGACGCCAACCCCGGCTGACGGCAGAGGTTCGACTCCCGTTCACCCAATCCGCGCGCCGCCGTGCGGCGCATGGATTTACGTAATTTTAATTACATAATTTTGTAGACATATTATAATTGACTTAATATAATAGACATAAGGCAAGGAAGAGCGCAAAAATTCACCGGGTGATTGTTTTCACCCGGTGGTTTTTTTATACTTCTCACTCAATCACATACACTCTCAGGTTGCAGTAGGGGGCGGTGGGGGTTGTGCCGTCGGAGACGGTGAGCCGGGTGCCGCCGGGGCAGGGCTTGTCCGCTGTCAGGGTGAAGCCGCCGCCGTTTGCGGGCGCGTCCTCTTTCAGGACTTCGGTGACAAAGTCACCGTTTTCATAGCGTCCCCATGTCCACGTCCAGACGGGATTTGCCGCAGGTGTGCCGTCGGCATAGAGGGCGGTGAGGGTGACTTCATCGCCGACGTGCAGGGTGCAGTCGCGAAGCTCATAGCCGTCATAATAAATGCACAGGCCGCCGGAGGAATACCACAGGTCTTTCATTTCTTCGTCGATATACTCATCTATCCCCTGCTCGGTCACGTTATACGAGCTATACGAGCCGGTGTTGAGCGCTTGGCCGTTATAGGTGACGTTGGTGCTGTCGAATATATTTATTTCGGGCGAGCCGCAGTCGTGAATGTCACAATTCGTGAAGGCCGCGTCGGAGACAGCGTACAAGTGCACGGCGCTGCTGGAGCAGTCGTAAATCTCCGTGTTCGTGACGTTAATCTGACTGCTCTCCACGGCGTAGACGCCGACGACGCCGCAACCGTAAAGCCGGCAGTCGGCGAGAGCGACTCCGGTGCAGCCATAAAGGCCGACGACGTTGCCTGTGCAGGCGTCGGGCTGCTCGGTGTGGCCGAGGATCACGCCGGAGAGGGTGACGTCGCAACAGCGGGAAAAGCGGAGAACATCAACATAGCGCGGGGTGGCGACGATTTGAGCGCCGGTTTCGCTGACGATGCTGAGATTGTCAACGCCGATGATTTCAAGGCCGGGGCCGTCATACTCGCTGACCCAACCGTACCACTCCCCGCCCGAACCGCCGTAGGCCGTGGCGGTGGAGAGGTCATAGAGCGCGGAGTCGAGATAAATGACCGTGTCGGGCGCGATGGCGGATAAAAGCTCATCGACCGTGCCGACGTGGACATAGCGTATCCCCTCCTCCACGGTGACATCGAGGCTGACCTCGGGCGCGGAAGAGAGCGCAGGGTGTTGGGTCTCGACGCGCTCCATGTGGGAGATGAGGCTTGCCGTCAGCTCCTCACCCACGATAGTGCGCGCGGAGGCGTCGCTGTAATCCGTGTAGAGTGAGGGATAATAAAGGCCGGAGCCAAAGGAGGTGTTGTCAACGGTGATATTCTCGCCGTTGACGGAAAAGAGGGCTTGGTCAAAGGCCGTGCTGCCGGAGACGGTGCAGCCGAGCATGTAGACATTGCGGGAATAGCCGGAGGTGATGAGCGTGGCGCCGGTGCAGTCGGAAATGTCGCTGTTCAAGACGGAAAAACCGGTGGTGCTCGAAAGGGAGAACAGGCCGTCATAGCCGTTGATGCCGCAATCGTAGACTTGGCAATGGTCAAGGACGAAGTCGGTGGTGGAATAGGCGCTGACGGCGGAATAGGAGCAGTCGAAAATATGCGTGCCCTCGGCGGATATGGCGCGGGATTCATAGGACTGTATTCCGACGGTGCCGCAGCCGTAAAGCCGGCACTCGTTTATCTTCGCGCCGTTGACATACTCCAGCATGATGACCCCGCCGGAGCATTCGCCGGGGGCTTCGGTGTGCCCGGCGGTGACGCCCCAAAGGGCGATGTCGTCACAGGCGGTGAAGCGCAGGACGTTGGCATAGCGCGGGACGGCGGTGATGGTGGGGCGGGCATCGGTGGTGTTGTCGGCGATGAGGGCGAGGTTGCTCACGCCGCTGATGCAAAGCTCGTATGCAGGGGCTTCGCCGCCCTCGACGTCGGAATACACCTCGACCCAGCTATACGGCGCGGCGGCGTCGCTCTGCGCGCCGTAATCGGAGGCGGAGGCAAGGTTATAATCACCGGGGGCGAGATAGATGGCCGTGTCGGAGGCGATGGCGGACAAAAGCTCATCCACCGTGTGCACGACGACCGAGTTGGCCCACTCGCCCTCGACGGAGTAGAGCGGCGCGGGGGTGGGGATGGTGTCGGCGGGGGCGTCGGCGGACGAGTCCGCCGACGGGGCGGCGGGAGCGGACGAACACGCGGCAAGCGCGAAAGCCAAAAGAAGCGCAAGCGCGAGGGACATCGGCTTTTTCATTGCGGTATTCTCCTTATATTTTTTCCTTTTAATAATCAATTCAGAAGCTTCTGCACTCATAGACGCGAGACAGGGCGGAAAAGTTTCACTGGGGGCGGAAAATTTTCCGCCCGCGGGGCAAAATATGAAATTTCATGAAATATTGCGCGAGGGGAGCAAGAAATGTTGAAATCGGCGGGAAATGTGATATAATAACCTATTATGAAATAAATTACCGTGGAGGCGTATGCTTAAATGAGCAAGAAACAGTTCAAGGCCGAGTCCAAGCGTCTCTTGGACCTGATGATCAATTCGATTTACACGAACAAGGAGATTTTTCTCCGCGAGATTATTTCCAACGCATCGGACGCGATCGACAAGCTGTGCTACATGTCGCTGACGGATGAAAACGTCGGCCTCAACCGCGACGATTTCAAAATCGACATCATCGTGGACAAGGACGCGCGCACCATCACCGTGTGCGACAACGGCATCGGCATGACCGCCGACGAGGCCGAGAGCAACCTCGGCGTCATCGCAAAGAGCGGCTCGCTGAAGTTCAAGGGCGAGATGGACGCGGCTAATGCCGAGACGGAGGACATCTCCATCATCGGCCAGTTCGGCGTTGGCTTCTACTCGGCGTTCATGGTGGCCGATGAGGTGACCGTCATCACGCGCAAGTACGGCGAGGAGCAGGGCGTGAAATGGGTCAGCTCCGGTGCGGACGGGTACAGCGTGAGCGAATGCGAAAAGGACAGCGTCGGCACAGACGTCATCATGCACATAAAGCCCGACACGGACGAGGAAATCTACGGCTCGTTCATGGAAGTGTGGAAGCTCAAGGCGCTCATCAAAAAATACTCCGACTATGTGCGCTGGCCGATCAAGATGGACATTGACCACCAAGAGCGCTTTGAAACGGGCGAGACCAACGACGACGGCACGCCGAAATA
>CAZXVA010000072.1:0-7474 GCA_964644305.1 uncultured Oscillospiraceae bacterium | reverse complement strand
GTGCCGTGGCGGGCGGTTTTGCCGATGTTCTCGATATCGCCGGTGCGGATGCACTTTTGGCAGGTGCACACACGGCGGCGGGGCGGCTCCTGCTCGCCCTTGAAATAGGGCTTCATGGGCGCCATGCCGGAGTTGATGAGCAGCAGGCTCGCGTCATTTTGCGGAATGAGCGAGAAGCTGGGCAGACGGAGATGGTCTTTGCTTTCAAAGAAGCTGAGAAACATCTCGCGAAGTTGGTTGAGACCGTACTTTTCCATTTTTATTTGTCCTCCGAATTATCTCTTTTTAATTTCTCCGAAAAAGAAAGTGTATTGTCATCATCAGCGCGGAAAAACTCGATTTTTCCGCACTTGGGGCATATATAAAGCTGAACAACGAACGACCCGGCAAGAATATTGCCTAAATCGCCGAAGAAAAAGCTTTGTTTGCCGAGTTGAAACTCCTGTTGACCGAGGTCTTGCATGAGCGTATCACATCTGAGGCAAGTCATTTTCAATCTTATCTCCTTTTTCTCAGTATGGAATATGACGGGGCGCAGACGGGCAGGGGCATTTGAAAGCGCATGGCGGCGTGGCGCGTGTCGGTAATGTCCTCGCCGTCGGCGTTTTTGAGCGCGGTGACCGTAAAAGCAAGCGGCGCGCCTCCGGGGGTGAGCAGCTCAAGCTCGTCACCGAGGGTGAATTTGTTGCGCTGAGTCAAGATGGCGTTGCCGCGCTCATCGCACTGCTCCACAATGGCGGCGACGTCGGCCGAGGTGACATAGCTTGCCTCGGCATAGTGCTGACCCGGCCGGCCGAAGTAAAAGCCGGTGGTGTACGGGCGGTGGCTGACCATGTCGGTTTCGTCCACCCAGAGCTTGTCGGGCGGGCGGCCTTGAATGGCGGCGTCGAGCGCGTGGCGATAGGCATTGGTGATGACGGCGGCATAGTAAGATGATTTCATGCGGCCTTCGATTTTGAAGCTGGTGACACCGGCATCGATAATCTCCGGCAAATGCTCAATCATGCACATGTCGCGGGAGTTCAAGATGTATGTACCGCCGTCCTCGGTGATCTCGAAATACTCACCGGGGCGTTTTTCTTCGACGAGATGGTATTTCCAGCGGCAGGGCTGGGCGCATTGGCCGCGATTGGCATCGCGCCCGGTGAGGTAATTGGACAAGAGGCAGCGCCCGGAAAACGACACGCACATCGCCCCGTGGACAAACGCCTCGATTTTCAGCTCAGGCGGGGTGTTGGCGCGGATTTTTTTGATGTCCTCAAGCGCGGTTTCGCGCGCGAGGACGACGGTGTCCGCGCCGAGGGCATAAAGCGCGTTCGCGGTGGCGCTGTTGATGACGCCGAGCTGGGTGCTGACGTGCTTTTTGACGCGGGGCGCATATTGCTTGGCAAGCTCCAACACGCCGAGGTCAGCGATTATCAAGGCGTCGACCCCCGCATCTTGCAGAAACGGAAGATAGCGCTTGAGCGCGTCAAGCTCGTCCTCATGCGGGAGGGTGTTGCAGGTGACGTACACCCGCACTCCCCTGCCGTGCGCCGTCTCGACGGCGCGGACAATGTCCTCATCGGAAAAGCCGGCGGAGGCGGCGCGCATGCCGAACTGCCGCCCCGAAAGATAAACGGCGTCCGCCCCGTAATTGAGGCACATCATCAGCCGTTCCATGTCCCCGGCGGGGGACAAAAGCTCATACTTATTATTCATAATTCTGCGTTGCGACAAAGGCGTCAAATTCGCCGGAATTGGTGAAGAAACGGTGTTGGCCGGTGGCAGTGTCGAGGGCATAGAAGTAATACCCCGTGTTCTCCGGCGCAAGGACGGCCTGAATGGACGCAAGGCCGGGGTTTGCCACAGGCGTGGGCGGGAGGCCGTTATAAAGGCGGGTGTTATACGGGGTGTCCTCGGCGAGCATTTCGCCGGTGGGCGCGCCGTCATGGTCGGGATAGAGATAAAGTATAGACGCGTCAATGCCGAGGGGCATGCCAACGGAAAGGCGGTTAAAGATAACCGAGGCGATGAGGGCGCGCTCGTTGTCGTTGGCGGCCTCGCGCTCGATGAGAGAGGCCATGTTGACCACGGTGCGGATGTCCAGCCCCATGGCGCCCATCTGCGCGATGAGGTCATCCGTCATCTTGTGGTGGAAGTTCTCCAAGAGCTTGTTGATGGCGCTGGAGGCCTGCATGCCGACGTAAAATTCATAGGTATCCGGGAAGAGGAAGCCCTCCAAGCGCGTGGCGTCGCCCTCCGGGATTCCGGCGAGGAATTCATAATTGTAGCTGTAATTGGCCGCGGCGTCGATGAGGTCTTCATACGAGCAGACCTTGTTTTCTTCCAAGCGCTTGAAAATTTGGTGCATGGAGAAGCCTTCGGGTATGGTGACGCTGACGGTGACGGTTGCGCCTGAGCCGACCTGCATGTTCTTGATGAGGGCGCGGTAGTCATAAGAGGAGCTGAGCTCATATTCGCCGGGGTCGACCTTGGCATCGGCATTGGAGATTTTGCAGAAAAACTCGAAAAGCCACTTGTATTCAATAAGCCCGGCGGCTTTCAGCTCTTCGGCGACGTAATCAATATCGGCGCTGGTGACGCGCTTGGTGCCGGTTTTGTTGCCGGATTCATCAAAGGTGTCAACGGTTTCGGAGTCGAAAATATCCGTGGGGAGGGAGACGACGGCGGTGAAGGTGTCCTTGTTGAGGGCGAGGGCGTCACTGGCGGCCATCCACGCAAGACAGGCCAGCACCACGCTCACGCACACCACGAACACAAAATACATCAGTCCGCCCAAGCAGCCGGAGCGATATTCGTGGCTTTGGCGCACGGGGCGATAGTCCCGCTCGGTGAGCTCGGCATCGTTGATGCTGCGGCGCTTTGCGTCGGCGTCGTTGGTCAGAAGCTTGTCGACGGCCTTCATGGGGTTGGCCGCGCCGCGCCGGGGGCGGCGCGCGGTGTTATCCGCCGCGTCGGCGTTTTGGCTGACGCCCGCCTTGGGGCGGGGCGCGTCGTTTATTCTGTCGTTTTTATTGTCGGGCATGAGATACCTCCAAGGCGGGGCGGCAAGATTGCGCCGCGGCCGCTTCATCGGACGCCGCCGAGCGAGACACGGGCGATGGGGCGAGTGTCAGAGCCGGGGCGAGGTGCATAATATGGCACGAGCAAGAAAAAGCTCGAATCAACAAAGGTGAAAATGCTTTGTCCGCCGCCGCGCCGGGCGGACCGAAAGGAATATTCCTCAGCGCGGAGAAAGGGTCAAAACAATGTGCGGTTGGAACAATAACGGTTGCATTTGGATTATCATTTTGATAATCATTCTTTTCTGCTGCAACGGCAACGGGGGCTGTGGCTGCGGCAACGGCAACAATTGCGGCTGCGGCTGCGACAACAACAACGGCTGCGGCTGCTGCTGAATGTCCGGGGGCTTCGAGAGAAGCCCCTTTTTACTTGTCCAGCACGGCGCGGACGGCGGAATAAATCTCGTCGTTGATGTCTTCCATGCTGCGCTCGACGTCGCCGCATATTTGTTTAATGCGAGTCCAAGAGAAATAATCGGCGGCAATGTCCGCCGTGCGCAGGCAGCGCGTGAGATAGCCGACATTGCGCTCGTGGATGTCGGCCTTGGTGTCGGTGGCAGCCTGACGGCGCTTCATGCGGGCAAGCGAGGTTTCGATGTCAACATCGAGATAAATGACCAGGTCGGGACGCGGCAGCTCCATTTTGTCATATTCCAAATCCGCAAGCCAAGTGAAAAAGGCGGGCAGCTCGCTCTCCGCAAGCTTTGAGCCTTGATGGACGGCGTTGGAGCTTGTGTATCGATCCGAGATGATAAACGCGCCGTTTTCGTACTTTTCACCCCAATCGTCGCGATATGAGGCGAAGCGATCGACCGCGTAGAAGGTGGAGGCGGTGTAGGCATTGACGTCATTGGGGTCGGAGCCGAATTTACCCTGGAGATAGAGATTGATGAGGGCGCAGCTCGGCTCATGATAGCGGGGAAAGACAATATGATTATAGTCTATTCCGTCGGATTTCATTCGCTCGCAGAGGAGCTTGTATTGAGAGGATTTGCCGCTGCCGTCAATCCCCTCCAAGACGATGAGCTTTCCTTTTGGCATTGCTGTTCTCCTTTTATATCAACCGACGATGCGCTTTTTCAGCGCCGCGAGAATCATTCTGGGGATTTTGAGGGTTTGCTTGGGGTCATTGAAAAGGCGGGTGAAAAAGCCCTGCTTGCGCCGCGGCTCAAGCACCGCGCCCAGCGCGAGCGTGACGCCCGCGTCAAGGCTTTCGGCGGCGTCATACAGCCACAGCTCTTGCTTGGGCGACGGGAGGCAGACAAGCAGCAGCTCAGGCGCGGCGGCATTGATTTCGTCAATCAGCTCGCCGTCGTCGACAAAGCGGCCGCTTGCCGCGCCGGCAATTTTGATGCCGGGGAAGCGCTCAATCAGCCCCTCGGCGGCGCGGCGCACGCTTTTTTCGCGCGCGCCGACGAGAAACACGCTTTTCCCGTCTGCGCCCAGGCGCGCAAGGAGCGCGGAGGCGAAGTCCGCCCCGCTCATTTTGTAATGCAGCGGCAGGCCGAGGATATTGGAGGCATAAAACACGCCCTTGTCCCCCGGCAAAATCATGCGCGCAGAGCGCACGGCGGTCATGAGGCGGCGGTTGCGGCGCGCGTCAAGCGCGAGCGCAGAGTCGGGCGCGAGGATATAGCCGCCCTCGCGCGCGTCAATCGCGCGCACGGTGCGCTCAACCGCTTCGGTGATGTCAATGTCGGAATATTTGATTCCGAGGATGTTTATCTCATTCATATTTGGCTGAACACCTCGCCGATTTTTTCATGAATGACAAGGTTGGCATAGCTGTCATACGGGGTTTCGCTCAAATTGACGAGGACGAGCTTATTTCCCCGGTAATAGTTGATGAGCCCGGCGGCGGGATAGACGTTGAGCGACGTGCCGCCGACGATGAGCACGTCGGCATTGCGTATGTACTCAATCGCGCGGCGCATCACCGCGTCGTCAAGCGGCTCTTCATACAGCACGATGTCCGGGCGGATGACGCCGCCGCAGCTACAGCGCGGCACGGCCTCGCCGTGGTTGATGACGTCAGCCGGGTAGCTCTTGCGGCAGCGCGAGCAGTATGCGCGCAGGATGCTGCCGTGCAGCTCCAAAACGTTTTCACTCCCGGCGGCTTGGTGCAAGCCGTCGATATTCTGCGTGATGACGGCCTTGAGCTTGCCCTCGCGCTCAAGCGAGGCAAGGCGCAGATGCGCGCGGTTTGGCGCGACGCCGTCGATGACCAGCTTTTCGCGGTGGAAGCGATAATACTCCTCCGGGTCGCGCTCAAAGAAGGTGCGGCTCAATATGGTTTCGGGCGGATAGCGCCATTTTTGGTTATATAGCCCGTCGACACTGCGAAAGTCGGGTATGCCGCTTTCCGTGCTGACGCCCGCGCCGCCGAAAAAGACAATATTGTCGCTTTCCGCGACCATGGCTTTGAGTCTTTCGATTCCGCTGTCCATCAAAACACCTCCCGGAGTGGAATAAAAATCGGATTATATCGCCGATTCGGTCTTGGCTACTATATTATTATAAGTCTCGGTGGCATTGGCAAGGGCGATTTCGTTTTCGCGGCGGGTGACAAAGCGATAGGTTTCGTCAGAGCACTTGTCGGCCATGGCGATGAGGTAAATGCGGCATGCGCGGATGCTTGCCATTGCAAGCTCGGCGCCCTCGCCGAGAAACTGCATGGCGTCCGCCGGGCAAAGCGCGGCAAGCTCTGCCATGAAGTCAAGGCACTGACCCATCATGTTGACAATCTCGTTTGCGATGCAGGCGGCGGGCTGGCGCGCGGCCTCGATGTGGCGGGCGTCGCCCTCTTTGAGCGCCTTGGCGAGAGGGCCGCGGCTTTTCACGTCTTCATCAATGAGGTGAACCATATACTCCCGGAGCTTGTCGGCATTGCGGAGGATATAGTCAACGCGTTCATTCTCCCCTGCCGCCTGTTTGGTGAGGGCGGCGGCGCGGGTGCACAGCGCGGCGGCGAGCGCGGCGGTGTACGCCGCGGCGGAACCGGCCTCGGCCTTGCAGTCGGGGGTGCTTATCGCCTTGGTGAAATCCTCGGCGTTTTTGGTTTTGAATATCTCGATAACAAGCTTGTCGGCCATGGCGGCGTCCTCCTTATTCTTTGTTAAACTCTCTCAGGCGCAAGCCCTCGTTTTTTTGCAGTGCCCAGTTGATGCACCAGTCGGACGTGAAGAGCAGGAGATTGTTCCCCTTGAAGTCCTGAACCCACTTGGTGTCGCTGGTGAGATTGAGGCGAGAGATGTCCACGTCGTCATTTTCGACCCAGCGGACAAGCTCAAAGGGCATGGTGCGGCGGCGAATGTCAACGCCGTACTCGGTTTTGAGGCGGTATTCCAGCACTTCAAATTGCAGCACGCCCACAACGCCCACGATGACCTCTTCAACGCCGGTGTAAGGCTCGTGGAAAATCTGAATTGCGCCCTCTTGGGCGATTTGCATGATGCCCTTTTCAAACTGCTTGCGCTTCATGGTGTCCACGCGCTCAACGGCGGCGAAATGCTCCGGGGCGAAGGTGGGGATGCCCTCAAAGCAGAGGCTTTGACCCTTTTCGCATATGGTGTCACCGATGGAGAAAATGCCGGGGTCGAAAACGCCGATGATGTCACCGGCATAAGCCTCGTCGATGATGGCGCGCTCTTGCGCCATGAGCTGCTGGGGCTGGGCAAGGCGCAGGGGCTTGCCGCCCTGCACGTGGAAATACTCCTTGTCGCGCTCAAAGCGGCCGGAGCAGATACGCATGAAGGCAATTCTGTCGCGGTGAGCTTTGTTCATGTTGGCCTGAATTTTGAAAACGAAGGCCGAAAAATGCTCATCAAAGGGGTCGACCACATCGTCGCGCGAAATGCGCGGCAGGGGCGGCATGGTCATGCGCAAAAAGCTTTCCAAAAACGGCTCAACGCCGAAATTGTTGAGTGCCGAGCCGAAAAACACGGGGCTGAGGCGGCCTGAGCGAACCTTTTCAAGATCAAAGTCATAGCCCGCGCCGTCCAAAAGCTCAATGTCATCGGTGAGCGTTTCGCGGAGGCGGTGACCGATGAGCTCATCAAGCTTGTCGGTTTCGTCCAGCGTGCACTCGATGGCTCGGATTTTGCTTTGGCCGCGATGAAACTCGTTGAAGGCCAAAATTTCGCGCCGCTCGCGGTCATAAACGCCCTTGAAATCCTGCCCGCAGCCGATCGGCCAGTTCATGGGGTAGGTGCCGATGCCAAACTCGTTTTCAAGCTCTTCCATCAAATCATACGGGCTGCGCGCCTCGCGGTCGAGCTTGTTGATGAAGGTGAAAATGGGGATGTGGCGCATGGCGCAGATTTTGAAGAGCTTGCGCGTCTGCGGCTCGATGCCCTTGGCCGCGTCAATGACCATGACGGCGGAGTCGGCGGCCATGAGGGTGCGGTAGG